>JAYVBW010000715.1:0-7141 GCA_043750255.1 Pirellula sp. | reverse complement strand
GAAACGGACGTTGAGATCGACGCGAGAAACGGCCTCCGGATTTTCAACGGTGAGGAGTCCATTTCTACGGCTCCGACCGAAATGCCAAAGCTTACGAATGACCCGATTCGATTGTATTTAAGCCAAATGTGCGAAATCCCATTGCTCACCCGCGAGCAAGAAATCTCTTTGGCTAAAAAAATCGAAATTACACGCCGTAAATTCCGCCGTGCAGTTCTCGGAAACGATTTCGCACTGCGTCAAACCGTTGAAATTTTGCGCAAAGTCGCCGCTGGTATTCTGCCTTTCGATCGAACGATCAAGGTGTCGTTGACCGAGCGATTGACGAAGGAGCAGGTCAGTGCACGCATGCCGTACAACTTGCAAACACTCGATGCATTGATCGAAGAAAATCGCCGAGAGTTTCAGCGCGTCGTTCGCAAAAGCACTTCCGAAAAAGAGAAAACACAAACTCGCCAAAACTATCAGCGACGACGTCTCAAAGCGCTGGTATTGGTGGAGGAGCTCTCACTCCGCTCTCGACGAGTCATCCCTTTGATGAAGCAACTAGAGCAGTTTTCGCAACGCATGGACTATCTGCAGAACCGCATCGCCTATCTTCGCGAGAACACGGGTTCGGCTTCAGAACTCAGCCGATGCGTTTCCGAGCTTCGACACTTGATCATGACCACTCAGGAAAGTCCTCGATCTTTGCAAGGTCGCGTGGAAGAGTTTAAGAAGAATTTCAAAGAGTACGAAGCCGTCAAACGCCAACTTTCTAGCGGCAATTTGCGCCTCGTTGTTTCCATTGCCAAGAAGTACCGCAACCGTGGCTTGAGTTTTTTAGACCTTATTCAAGAAGGCAACACGGGCTTGATGCGAGCCGTCGACAAATACGAATACCGTCGAGGATTCAAATTTTCGACCTACGCTACGTGGTGGATCCGTCAAGCGATTACACGAGCAATCGCAGACCAAGCAAGGACGATTCGCATACCTGTGCACATGATCGACGTGCTGAGCAAGCTTCGGAATATTCAAAAGCGGTTGACGCAAGACTTCAAGCGAGAGCCGAGTACCTACGAAATCGCCGAAGTCGCCGAAATGACGATCGAGGAAGTGCAACGCGTGTTGGATATCGGTCGCAGTCCCATTAGCTTGGACCGACCCGTCGGTGAGGGCGAGGATAACGCGTTCGGAGAATTCATCGAGGATCCGTCCAGTGACAGCCCTATCCGCAACGCCAGCAACGGCGTTCTCCGCGACCGGATCGATTCGCTGTTGCAGACGCTAACGTACCGCGAACGAGAGATCATTCGCCTTCGCTACGGTTTGACCGACGGCTTTTCGTATACCCTCGAGGAAGTAGGACGCATTTTCAAAGTGACAAGGGAACGCGTGCGACAAATTGAAGCCAAAGCAGTTGCCAAGCTTCAAAATCCAGTACGAGCCAAAATGCTCGAAGGGTTTCTGAAGCAGGTTGCCTAGAAAACTTCATTAGGATATTTTTGAACCGGCGTCAAAGCAAACCCTCATCCCGCCTTCGGCACACTTCTCCCGCGCGCGGGAGAAGGGCTGGGGATGAGGGCTGTCGATGCTGCGAACTCGTAGCACGCCAAACCTGTTGCGTTCGATGGGCACAAGGCCCAAGAACGCTTCCGTCGCTAAGCCGTCTCGATGTTGGCAACATCCTGCAAACCTAACTCCTCAATGCTAATCTCTCGCATTTTGTACTTTTGGATTTTGCCCGTTACCGTTATGGGAAAACTGTCGACAAATTTCCAGTAGTGCGGCACTTTGAAGTAGGCAAGATTCGCTTTGCAGAACGCCTTCAACTCTTCGATCGATGCCGACCGTCCTTCACGGAAACGAACCCATGCCATCACTTCTTCGCCAAACTTGCGATCCGGAACTCCGATGATCTGGACGTCTTGAATTGCCGCATGCTGGAACAACAGCTCTTCAATCTCGCGAGGATAAACATTCTCGCCGCCGCGAATAATCAAATCGCGAAGCCGACCGGTAATCCGGTAATACCCGTTCGGCTCTCGCACCGCCAAATCTCCCGTATGTAACCATCCGTCGGAATCGATCGCCTCACTGGTCTTATCCGGCAAATTGAAATAGCCTAACATCACATCGTGGCCGCGGCCACACAGTTCGCCTGGCTGCTGGTCACCGAGCTCATGGCCGGTTTCCGGATCGATAATCTTGACCTGGATGCCAGGAATCGGTCGCCCAACCGTTCCAACGCGCAATTCTAATGAATCGTCAGAGCGTGTTTGGGTGATCAATGGCGAAGCTTCCGTTTGCCCATAACCGATCGTCATCTCCGAGGCACCCATTTCGCTTGTCACCCGCTTCATCAACTCGATCGGGCAAGGGCTACCTGCCATTATTCCCGTTCGAAGCGACGAAAGGTTGCGGTGTGGATAGTCGGCGTGTTCCATCATCGCGATAAACATCGTCGGTACACCATAGACGGCAGTGCAGCGTTCCGCTTCGATCGCTTGCAACGTTGCAGCAGCTTGAAAATTCTCGGCTGGAAATACCATCGTCGCTCCGTGTACTATCGAACACAGTGTTCCTAGCACACATCCAAAGCAGTGATACAGTGGAACTGGTACGCAAATCCGATCCTGGTCGGTGAAACGCTGACCCATCCCAGCATAGTAAGCATTGAGCAGAATATTTCGGTGCGAAAGCATTGCACCTTTAGGAGAACCGGTCGTTCCCGATGTGTACTGGATGTTGATCGGGTCCGAGCAAAGCAATCCCATTTCCGCTTTCTCAAGCTGTTGCGATGAAACCGACTCAGCTCGGCTAAGGAAATCTTGCCAAGAAATGGATCCAGCGGGCGGCTCGCCTCGAATCGCAATGACCCATTTCAATTTGGGAAACTGACTACTCTGGAGCGCTCCTGGCAAATGGATGGCAAGTTCAGGAATCGCCTGTTGGAGCGAATCAAAGTACTCTGTAGTCTTGAACTTGTCGATCAATGCCAAGCCCCAAAGTTCGGATTGGCGAACGGCATGCGCAAGTTCATTAGTTCGATAGGACGGATTGATGGTGACCAAAACGGCACCGATTCTCGCTGTCGCAAACTGAAGAGTTACCCATTCGGGAACGTTGGTTGACCATACTCCAAAGTGATCTCCGCGCCGCAAGCCCAGCGCCAACAGGCTGCGTGCAACCCGATCTACTTCTGCATCAAAAGCAGACCACGACAATCGAGTAACATGATCGCAAAAAACGACAGCGTCTTGCAACGGGAACTTCTTCGCTGTCTCACGAAGTACCTGGCCAATCGTCAGACCGTCGACCCAAGGTCTATCAGTCCTCGTATCCGTATTTTTATTTGTACCGAACGTCATTTTACCGCCGCGTAGATGATTCGTTCATGGGCATCGATAGTAAAGCTTGTGCTAGTGCCTTGCCCTGTGCATCATTGCGCAAGCCGCGTCGCAGTATTCCTTTGGCTACAAAATTAAAGCCACCTATGTTTTGCATTTCATATCGCTCGACTCTGGTCACCCCGATCTGCTCGAAGAATTGTTGGACTCGTTCTGCCGTCAACCACTGCTTCATCCACTCGTAGTCTTCAAGCGATCGAACTAGTATTCCGATATTTGCACCCGTTCCTTTATCACCGCTCCGACCATGGGCGATATCCGCCAGACACTTGGCTTCCGATCGAGGGATCGCTTTCCTGATCGGTAATTCGCTCATGGGTTCCTGCGGAAATCTGCCATAGGAAGGTGGCCATTGGGCGGGGCGAACTCGACTTGTTAATGTGTCATTGGAGCAGAAAAAGTGGACGTGCGGCTGAGCACGCGACGAGTCAATCAAACAAGGCCAATAGCGAATGAGGCCATGAACGCGAGGCCGTCCTTCGGCATAACCCGTTGTGCCTTGCGGTCCAGCCGTGATAAGCGGCATCATTTCTCGAGTAAACTGCGAGACAGCAGCCCTCGACTCCGATTCCACCGAGACTCGCAAGACGGTTTCAAACGCGTTGTCGCAGTAGCTAGTCAAGTTTGCAACCGGAACACTTTCGGCATTGCCCAAACATTCGACAATGGAATCTCGAAAAGTAAACCCAGCTTCGCTTAAACGTTGCAATACTATTTCACCACATCGACGAGCTTTTAAAACGGATAGGGGGCCGAAAACAGTCAACGTACCGGCAGCTCGAAACCCATCGCGGTACGTTGCGCTAACTTTGAGTGTACTGGGTCGCGCACGGCCTTGGGCACCGAGCACTTGAACCCGATTGATTCCAATGGATTTGACCGTAAGGCCCAAGAAAGAAACCTCGCAATCGGGACTTAGGTATCGCTGTGGGTCGCCTATCTCGTAGATGAGTTGCTCCTTGACCGTTTCTGGAGTTACGCAACCGCCCGAAAGATCGGATTTGGTGATAATGCAACTGCCGTCGCTAGAAATCTCAGCGATTGGAAAACCGAGATGCGCAGGATCGGGAACGTCCAACCAATCTGTTGATATACCGCCTGTGACATGGGTTCCGCATTCCAGCAAATGCCCTGCAACCGTAGCACCAGCCAAACGATCCCAGTCATTGCGATCCCAGCCGAATGAAAAAACGCACGGTGCGACGACCATCGAGGGGTCGGCAACTCGACCTGTAATGACGATGTCGGCACCTGCGGAGAGAGCTTGTACAATACCTTCGCAACCTAAATAGGCGTTAGCGGTTACCAAGCGGTCGCGCACGCTTTTTAATGAATCCGCAGAATCTAAATTCTGAAAATCACTGGAGGTCGGATCGCTTGTCAGCAAAGCGGCTAAGACATCGTCACCGCTAACAACACCTACTTTCATCAAACGACATCCAGCCATTTCCAATGCTGCAATGCAAGCGCGCGCGCACTCAAGTGGGTTCAAACCGCCCGCATTTACGATCAGACGACATCTTCCACCCGCAGCCCAATATTCGGCTAAGCTTCGAACGACCTCGACGAAGTCTTGCGCATATCCAAGCTTCGGATCGCGTTCTCGCTGAAGTGCCAATATCGACATCGATACTTCAGCGAGGTAGTCCATCGTGAGATAATCGAGATCGGGTTCTTGCGCGAGAATTTCCATCGCGGCGGATGGTCGATCGCCCCAAAAAGCTTGCGCATTTCCAACTCGAATCATGTTGCTCACACTTCCACCTTGGCTTGTTTGTCGCTGATACGCGGAACAACCGACAACGCCGATGCTAACCAGAGTCGTGTCTCATGTGGAGCAATAATCGCATCGACCCATCCGCGCGCAGCCCCGTACCGAATATCGGTTTGCTCCTCATATAGCCGCCGAATGACGTCTCGCATTTCCTCGACCGCTTCCGGTGTGAGTTTGTTCCCTGACTTTTCCGCTTCGCGAATTCGCAACGTCAGCATCGTGTCTGCCGCCTGATTGCCACCCATCACAGCATAGCGTGCATTCGGCCAAGCGAGTATTAACACTGGATCATAAGCTCGACCGCACATCGCATAGTTACCTGCTCCGTACGAGCTTCCGACGATTACGGTGAACTTGGGCACGGTTGCGGTGCTCATTGCGTGCACGAATTGGGCACCCGATCGAATGATACCGGACTGTTCGGCTTGCTTGCCCACCATAAAGCCTTGCACGTCTTGAATGAAGATTAGAGGGATGCGAGTCTGATTGCAATCCAAAACAAAACGGGCGGCTTTTTCGGCTGAGTGTCCGTATAACACGCCGCCTATTTGCACTTCTCCTTGCGCGGTCGTCGAACGTCGTCGCTGGTTTGCGACAACCCCAGCGGGAATTCCATTGATACGAACGTAAGCAGTCACGACGGTCCGTCCGTATTCCGATTTGAACTCTTGCAAACTACCTGCATCTATAATGCATTGGAGCAAATCACGGACATCGTATTCGCCGCGACCGTCCGCTTGAACAATGTTGTAGGCATCTTCGATGCTGCGCTGCGTTGTGAATCCTGACTTCGCAACAGGTTGTTCCGGCAACAAAGCGATCAGGGATCGCAGTCGGTTCAAACAGGACGTGTCATCTTTCTCATGAAAATCGACCGTTCCGCTGATTTTTGAGTGCATGCTTGCGCCACCCAGCTCTTCTGGATCGACCGTTTGGCCGATGGCAGCTTTGACGAGCGCAGGGCCAGCCAAACAAAGTTGGCTGCCCTCAGTCATTAATATCTTGTCGCATAACACGGGCAGATACGCTCCGCCAGCGATACAGTTCCCCATGACAGCAGCGTACTGCGGAATACCATCGGCTGAGAGTACTGAGTTGTTGCGAAAGATTCTCCCGAAGTCATCTTCGTCTGGAAAAATTTCATCCTGCAACGGCAAGAAGACGCCAGCGGAGTCTACCAAATAAACAATCGGTAGGCGAAGTCGATGAGCAATCTTTTGAGCCCGAATCATCTTCTTGACCGACTGGGGAAACATCGATCCCGCTTTGACTGTTGCATCGTTGGCGGCAATCATGCAGGCGTGCCCGTTGATCCAACCAATGCCAGAGACGACGCCAGCGGCAGGTACATCGCCCCAGTCGGGATACATTTTGTAGGCAGCCCAAAGCCCCAACTCCAAAAACGGACGATCCGAGTCGAGCAATAGAGCCAGGCGTTCCCGTACCGGCAGTCGGCCAAGACTGCGTTGTCGATCCGTTCCCGACTTGCCTCCACCCTGCAACAAGATCTGTTCTTGTTGTTGGATCGTTTCGGCGATTTCACGCAACGTTGCCACGACAATACCTTTGGTTTAAGGTGGATAACCGACAGCGCCATCGGGGCGTACTTACTTTATTGCATATTTGAGCCGCATGCGTTAGCCAGATGGCACTAACTTTGCGATTTCAAGAAGCCGCAGGCGATTTTTATAGCGGAACGGCGCGAGCCGTCCGGTGTTGATTTCCTGGATTTGTACAAATTACAAACGTCACCGTATGGCTTGCGCCATGACGCTACATAATAGTGAGTTCCATTGTGCGCTAGCCCTTAATTTGTATGGTTTGCCACTACAGAGTCTCTGCAAATTGATCCATGAAATGGGATACTCGCAACTCTTCAAGCGATTGCTTTGCATCAAACATCTTGAAAATCGCATCCACTCGAGGGTTAGGAAAGCGTGTGCCTGCATTGTGTCGAAATTTGGCCTCAAGCGGT
>JAYVBW010000714.1:0-6287 GCA_043750255.1 Pirellula sp. | reverse complement strand
AGATTCATGCGCTCCATGCATTCAGGTCGAAAACACCAGTCTCGCATCCCCCATACAAATCGTATCGGCAGACCGCTCAATTTCGGCAGATCCCGTTCCAGTTGCATTAGAACATTCCAAGTGGGATGTTTTGGCGACATGGGAATATCTCGTACAAATCCGTCAATTGCAACCCGATTGAAAAACGAGTCGTAGGGTGCAAGCAAACCGTCGCGTGCGTTTTTGCTCAGTTTCGGCAATCGATCGATTGCCATTACGATCGCCGCTCGAGCGAATGCGTTTAGATAGCGTATTGCCCATGAGCCAAAAAATGGTATTCGACACGCGGCGATACGGTGTGGAATGTAGGAAGGTGGAAATGCGGCTGTATTAAGTACCATTAACTTACGAAATCGATCAGCTCGTTCAACAGCCGCTCCCAAACCAATCGCACCACCCCAATCGTGAACGACCAATGTAACTTGTTGCAAGTTGAGTTCGTCAATCAATCGAATCAAGTTGGCTGTGTGCTGAGCCAGCGAATAACGGTATCGTTGCGGCTTGTCGCTCAGTCCACAACCAACATGATCGACGGCAACGACTCGATATGTACCGGAAAATCGCGAGACTATCGATCGATAGAAGAAGGACCATGTCGGATTGCCGTGAACACACAAAATCGTTGGGGCCGAATTGTTTTTTGGCCCCTCATCCACGTAGTGCATGCGGACATTTGGCTCAAGTTCGAGAAAATGAGACACGAAGGGGTACTCGTCTCGCCAGGTGTTCGCATTCGAGGATAAACTCATCCGTTACTATTCGCCCGCTTTCGCCTTGCTCGTGGATTCTACGCTATTTCTAATGTCAGCGAAGGTTCGCAGGTCATAGGCCAACCCGACGTAGTCCAACAAGCGACACAATCCTCGCAGTGCAACGCCGAATCCATCTGGGCCGCTGAAGCCACCGAACTGACCACCGCCCTTGACGTGCGGTTCCAGGTCCAGGAACAAACCGGGGATACCGCGTTTGGTAAGTTTGGTTAGCAATTCAGAGTAGTCGCGTTTGACGTCGCGGAAAATGGCCTCGTGCCCCGAATCACCTTGGTCGGCCGGCACGAAGTTCTTGAGCGATTCCTCGTCCACATGCGTCGAGCGAGTCGAAGGGCGTTGGTAATCTTTGACATGAAGCCATCCCATCCCTTCCTTCATCGCCATGTACTCTTGGTACACTTGTTCAGTTGACATTCCTTGGCAAACCAGGTTGGCTCCGTCAAAAATCAGCATCATGGCGGGATCCGCTACACCGTCGTAAAGTTTCTTTAGAAGCTTGCCTGTTTGTCCGATCAAGTTGGCTTCGACCTCGAGTCCAAAAGTGAGGCCATGTGAATCGCACAAGCGGGCAATTTTCCCAAGCTGATCGATCGCTTGGCTGAGATGTTTTTCGGGATCTGTTCCACGCGGATGGTAGAACGAGAAGCCTCGAATGAGTTTACAACCAAAAGTATTAGCAAGGTCGCATGCCCGCTGCACGTCCTTTTTCAAATATTCTTGGAATGGCACATAGCGATTCGAAGTCCCATCCTCGACATCGATCAGTTTCACTTTTCCAATCGGGGAACCCAGCGAAGAAACGCGAAGACCATATTCCGCTTGTAAGGCCAAGATGCGTTCTATCGACTCGGGAGCCAGCAGCATTGCATTTTGGATGCCTGCACCTGCATCAATGAACCGCAACGAGTAATATCGGAGCCCTAATGCTGCAAAGGCACAGAATTGTTGCTCTGCGGTTTTTTGGTTTGCTGCCTCGTCGGCAAAGCCACTTAGTAAAACAGGTTTTAAGGCGTTTGAGTGCGTTTCGGTTGACATCTTACTTTGCCTTTTCGTGCGTAACTGTAATGACAGAGGTGATACCGCCACGTGCGCCCCAGCGGCTTTCAAGCGTAACGGCCCGTGGTTTTACGATCGTGACAAAGTCATCGAGGATTCGATTCGTCACGTTTTCGTAAAAGATTCCTTCATTGCGGAATTTTTGCAAATATAACTTGAGACTCTTCAGTTCAACACATTTCGCGCCTGGTACATAGCGAAAAATGAGAGTGCCAAAGTCAGGCTGTCCGGTCTTCGGGCACATGGAGGTAAACTCTGGGCATTCGATCTCGATTTTGTACTCTCGGTCAGGAAACGAGTTGTCGAAACACTCAAGTTGATCTTGGAACGGTGTGCCAGGCACAGGAAATTCTCCTAGGGGAAACAGCAAGACAGGATACGCTTGGAATCGGTTTTTGTGTATTCTGATGATTCGGCACTAGATTAACAGTGCATTTTGCCTTTGGAACGGCAGATAGATTGGTCAAACGAGGCGAATTCGAGGCCAGCGTGATCCGGATCTCAGAAATTTTTCATAGTGTCCAGGGGGAAGGCCGATTTACAGGGACCCCCAGCGTGTTTATTCGCACGAGCGGTTGCAATCTGCGATGCTGGTTTTGCGACACTCGCTACGCCTCGTGGGAACCCGAGGGGGACTCGTGGAGTGTAGATGACATTGTCACAGCCGCCATGAAATGGACTACTCAACATGTTGTGATAACCGGCGGAGAGCCGATGATTTTTGAGGAGATTCGTGAACTTTGTGAAGCACTTCACCATTATCAAAAGCACATCACGATAGAAACGGCAGGTACTATTCATCGAGACATCCCGTGCGATCTTTGGTCAATCAGTCCGAAGCTGACTAATTCAACTCCCATCGGTTACGCTTCGGAAGAGTGGGTTACGAAACATGACGAGCGCCGTCAACGACCAGACGTAGTAAAAAGCCTGATGAAGCAAGGGGAATACCAACTCAAGTTTGTAGTTGGCTCCATTCTCGACGCCGAAGAAGTGCTTGAATACCTCAAGGAATTGAGCCAGTGGGATCGCGACCGAGTCATGTTGATGCCGCGCGGAACGACGGCCGAAGACTTAAGATTGCAGTCCACATGGCTGACAACATGGTGTCGAGATCACGATCTTAGACTCTGCGATCGCGCGCACATCTATTGGTTTGGAAATCGGAGAGGAACGTAGTTCAAACACGTTTTGACGATCGCGGAGCGATCGGCCACATTCTGGCCACATTCTGGCCACATTATCGGCCTTGGATCGCAACTTGATCCGCTGCATACGGATTGATGATTTCTACCGTGCGTCCGATACGTGGCGTAGATATTGCGAAAGGTTCGACACTGGCATTGGCCCCTTGAACTTTTAAGCCAGGCAATTGGTCGACGTGCGGATTCAACACTGTCCGAGTTCGAAATGGCGTTTCCTTGGGGACAGGATGATAATCGGAAGCCCCACGCAATTGAGGGAATGACGCGTACGGGCTATCACCGTAGGGTCGTTCAAACCGCTTTCCGTAGTAGACTGGTGGGAAAACGGAAAAGTAGGGTGGGGTTGGCAGACGATTTCGGAAACTATTTTGGTTCCCCAAGGTATAACCAAATTGGAAAGCGTACGGATCCTGAGCGTGAGCTGATTGGCAAACGCAAACTAATGCGACAACGGCAGTGAACGACAAAATCAATTTCGAAAACATATTTTTACCTCGTGATGGCTAATCCCCGGACCCATTCCACGCTAGTTGGATTCAAGTAGGGTTCAAGGGATTTCCATCCAAATTCGAGGTCAGATTCCGTGGCGGGTGTGGTTGGAAACGTCAAGGTAGGGTTTGTATGGCAAAACCGGCTAGTTTTCGGCTAGAATGATTGGCTTGATCAGGGTGATCGCTCAAATCCAATGTAGTACTCCTGCCAAAACCGACCCTTTCAACCACCGCTAGAAACATGAATCAACCAAATTTCAATCGTCGCGATTTCTTGAATACTTCGGTTTCAGCAGGCGTCATCGCTGGACTTGCCCAAGGCGGCTTCTTTTCATCGGCAGTCCAGGCCAGTGAGAACAGAAAGCTCGGTGTTGCCTTGGTAGGACTCGGAAGCCTGAGCACCAACCAAATCGCTCCGGCGTTCCAAAAGTCAGCTAACTGCCAGCTTGCAGCGATCGTTACCGGCACGCCTGAAAAAGAGAAAAGCTGGTCGGAAAAATATGGAATTGGTCGCGATCATATCTACAACTACAACAGCTTTGACAAGTTAGCATCGGACGATTCGGTAGACTTGGTCTACATCGTTCTTCCAAACAGCATGCATGCAGAATACACGATTCGCGCGGCCAAGGCTGGGAAGCATGTTTTATGTGAAAAACCTATGGCGAATTCCGCCGCTGAGTGCCGGGAAATGATCTCTGCTTGCCAAGCGGCGAATCGGAAACTTGCGATCGGATACCGATGTCAATACGAACCACATCATTTGAAGTGCATGGAGATGTCGCGCAGCAAGGAACTTGGGGCAATCAAGATGATCGAGGCAGGATTCGCGTTCAAGATTGGCGATCCAAAGCAGTGGCGACTTAACAAGAAATTGGCTGGTGGCGGAGCACTTATGGACGTCGGTGTTTATGCTCTCCAGGCTTGCCGTTATTTGACCGGTGAGGAGCCAACTATTATTACTGCTCAAGAAACCAAAACAGATTCTGTTAAGTTTGCAGAGGTCGATGAGTCCATAACTTGGCTTATGCAATTCCCGTCCGGAGTCTTGGCCTACTGTAGTACCAGCTACAACTTCAATGGATTGAATCGATTCAATGCGTTCACCGAAAATGGCTTCGTTCGAATGGACCCGGCGTTTAGCTACGGAGGCAATCGAATGGAAACCTCCAAGGGTAAAGTTGAATTAGATGCGCCAGATCAGTTTGCAACTGAAATGGATGCGTTTGCGAAGTGTATTTTGGAAAACAAACCTTCTAAAGTTTCTGGTGATGAAGGTCTTAAGGACTTGCTCGCTGTTGAAGCTATTTATAAATCGATCGAGACGCGGACGTCTGTGAAAGTTGTTGCGTAAAAATTTGGCGATGCTGCTTCTCGTTTTGACCACGGGCCATTGAACCATGCCTATTCGCGATTCCAACAAGGCCGTTGATGGATCAACGCGAAAACCAACTGAAATTCTCCGAATGAGCCCTGATCAGGCGATACGAAACGAATCGGACCCGGAGGTCCGATTGTATCCAACGATTGGTTACCCAATTGCAGAGGGCTCGCTTTGGCGTATTCAGATTCAAGGTCGGATTTCGCAGTCCTCTCCTGTCACATTTAGCAAGCGTTTAATGTTGCGTGGTTTAATTCGCGCACTCAACGTTTCCTCGCAAGTGGCTGAGGGGGATTTGTTTCGGCAGCGAGTTGGTGGGTTTATTGCCGCTCCCGTCTCAGGGTCCCGTGTTCAAGTGGAACTTGCGGGGCAACAGTACGTTTTGCGGCGAAAATCCAAAGCGAGCGGACTGTTTTATTGCAAGCTCGATATTCCTGCAAAACAGATGCACAGATTTCGGACCTATGGTGCTTTTTCAAATAAAAACGATGGTCTGGATTTGGATTGCCTCCAGAAATGGGATATCGGGTTCGGACAAATCAGCAGCCAGGTTTTTTTGGCAGAACGGCACGGGGTTAGCATAGTCACCGACATCGATGACACCATTAAGCTCACCGAGGTAAACAGTCGAAGACGCATGTTGCTGAGAACCTTTGCTGAGCCATTTGAACCGATCGAGGGAATGGCGAGTACGTATCAAAGGTGGGCGGAACAAGGAGCATTGTTTCATTATGTCAGTAGCAGCCCCTGGCAAATCTACGACGCGGTAAATCAATTTCTAATCGACGAACACTTTCCGCCTGGCAGCATGCATCTCAAGTGGTTTCGATTGCGAGATGAGCTTTTTAAGCGTTGGCAAATTATTCGCCGCAAAAGCAAAGGCGGCGTGATCCGAAACTTGATTAAACGCCTTCCCGGAAGAACCTTTGTTCTAGTGGGAGACAGCGGCGAACGCGATCCCGAAATCTACGCTAAGCTTGCGTCGAAATTTCCCTCTCAGGTTGCACGTATTTGTATTCGGCAAATCGATGCAAATCCGTTGGACGGAGATCGGCTAAATAAGATTTATCGACGGTATGGAATGACGGTCCCGATCCAGGTATTCGCCAAGGCGGTTCAGCTCGGCGAAATGGCCATTCCTTAACGCGATCCGTCTTGACCTGGACTCCGCGAACTTCGTATACTCCCCGACTTACGCAGCTCTCTACAACCAGATTTGTTCCGAGGCCACGATGGCTATCGGCTGGTGAGAATCAATCGTGGGCGACCCAATATTGTCCCGCATTTTCATGAGGAAAACAAATGCGTTCTTCCAACCAAAATCGCCGCCAAAATCTCCTTCGAG
>JAYVBW010000713.1:0-7363 GCA_043750255.1 Pirellula sp. | reverse complement strand
GACGGGGTGAACGACGCCCCGGCTTTGAAGAAGTCGGATATTGGCATCGCCATGGGCATCAAAGGCACTGAGGTCGCCAAGGAAAACGCCGATATGGTGATCACCGACGATAACTTCGCCAGCATCGTCGGTGCCGTCGAGCAGGGGCGGATCATTTACGGGAACATTCTCCGTTTCCTGCATTATCTACTTTCCTGCAACTTTTCAGAAATCCTAACGGTATTTCTCGCTCTCATGATCGGCTGGCCGCTCCCGCTGGTGGCCCTTCAGATCCTGTGGCTCAACTTAATTACCGACATCTTCCCCGCCTTTGCGCTCGCGCTGGAGCCGTCGGCGCCTGACGTGATGAAGCGCGCCCCGCGCGACCCGCAGGAGCCTCTTCTCACCCTGCGTTTTGTCGGCCTGATCGTCTGGCAAGGTCTGCTGCTCGCAGGGGTCACTCTCCTCGCCTTTGGCGTCGGCATGCTCTGGTACGGGACCGAGGGCGAGGGCTTGCGACAGGCGACCACGATGGCGTTCATGACGCTGGCCCTGTCACAGGTCTTTCACGCCTTTAACGCGCGTTCCCAGAAGCGGTCGGCGTTCACCAGCCGCCTGTTTACAAACAGTTGGCTCTGGGCGGCGGTGGTGATTTGTCTGCTGCTCCAGGCCGCAGCGGTCTACCTGCCGCTTTTGCAGAAGGTGCTCCATACCGTCCCGCCCACTATTTCTGACTGGGCGGTGATCGCAACCTGTTCTCTGCTGCCCGTGGCCGTGGTGGAGTTGGTCAAGGTGATACAGCGAATCGCAGTCCGAAATGCAGGAACATCTCATGTCTGAAATGATGAACTGCTTTGTAATGCATGGCATCGGCACGGTCGGCGTGATGGAGAAGCCTATTCCACGTCCGGGTCTGATCGACGCCATCATTCGCACGACCGCCGCGCTCATCTGTACTTCAGACACGCACACCGTAGCGGGTGCGATCGTGGCGCGTCCTGGCGGGACGATCTCCAATGTCGGCTATCACGGCGACGGCGCCAGCGTGCCGATCCCGCGCGAAGCGTGGGGCGTCGGCATGAGCGACAAAACAATCCGCACGGCGCTGTGCCCTGGTGGCTCGGAACGCATGAGCCGTCTGCTGCGCCTGATCGAAACTAACCGCGTTGATCCTCTTGCATTGACCACTCATCGGTTCGCGTTCCGGGACATCGAGAAGGCATTCAGGATGATGCAGACCAAAGAGGACGGAATGATCAAACCGCTGATTTCGTTCGTCTAGCTGTTCGACGTGAAGAAGTCTCGACCATAAATCAGTTGTTTGCGCTGGCGAACATTTCATAGCGGCACTCGCATAGTCAATGAGTGAAGGAACCGGAATGTCTCAGCGAAAAGTCCCTTTGGAACGTGTGGATGGTTTGTGGGATTCCGAGCTTGCGCTCACCACTCAGGAGGCAGACGAACGTCGTGCGAAGTTTGGAGCCAATGCTTGGGCCCTGGCGATCCTGGCTGGATCGGGAGCCGCAGCAATTCCATTGGGCTTGGAATTCTGGAACCTTTACCAAACGAGAAAACTCTCTTCCACACCTTGAGATACGTTGTCCGTGCCATGACCACCACGAAGTTGAGGAACCGCTTGGCATCAACAAGGCATTCGGTTGACCATCGCCCATCCACAATGTGATATCTGCTAAGCTAGCGGCGTTAAGTCGTGTGGCGTTTGCCATTGATCCGATTCCGAAACTCGACAGTAGAACTAGAGAACCCTCCGATGCCGTTCAACAGTTTTCTGGAGGCCGCGCCCGATGCCGTCGTAATCATCGATCAGAACGGAACGATCGTACGAGTGAATGGACAGGCCGAAAAAATGTTCGGCTACGCGCGAGAGGAACTTATGGGCCAGGAACTCGAAATCCTAATGCCCGAACGCCTGCGAGGCGTTCATCGGGGGCAGCGTGCCGGTTTCGTAGCTCATCCCTGCACTCGACCGATGGGACTGGCTGTGGAGTTGTGGGGCTTACGTAAAAACGGCAGCGAGTTCCCCGTCGAGATCAGCCTCAGCCCGATCCCCTACCCCGAGGGCGTTCGTATCGCGAGTATCGTTCGGGACGTGACCGAACGCAGACGGATGGAGCAGGAATTGCGGGACGCGGACCGCAAGAAGGACGAATTCCTCGCGACTTTAGGCCACGAACTGCGAAACCCACTGGCACCGATTCGCAACGCCGTCCACTATTTGGGCATGGAGGGGTTAAAGGAGCCAGATGTGAAGTTAGCCAGGGATATTATTGCCCGCCAGTTGGCCGTCATGGTGCGGCTCATTGATGACCTTCTTGATGCATCTCGCATCGGCAGCGATAAGTTGGACATTCACAAGCAGCCTGTAGACCTGGCGGAGGTGGTTGAGATCGCAGTGGAAAGCAGTCGTCCCCTCATCCAACAGCGTAGTCACGAACTTACTATCAGCCAGCCTTCACAGACACTCATCCTGGACGCCGATTCCATCCGACTGGCGCAGGTCATCTCGAACTTGCTAAACAACGCCGCTAAATATACAAGCCCGGGGGGGCATATCTGGCTCACAACCGAACGTCACGGCAACGACGCCCGTATCAGCGTGCGAGACGATGGCATCGGTATACCCGACGAGATGTTAGGCCGCATCTTCGACATGTTCATACAAGTGGATCGTTCATCGGAGAGCTCCCAGGGCGGTCTCGGCATCGGCCTCACGCTAGTGCGGCGGCTAGTTGAGATGCACGACGGCAGCATTGAGGCCCGGAGCAGCCTCCCCGGTGCAGGCTCCGAGTTCATTGTGCGTCTGCCCCTGCCTATACCATCGACGCACGAGCCGCCGCTGAGCAAGAGCGGACCGATAGTGCCGGCCCTGAGTGGGTGTCGCATTCTGGTAGTGGACGACAATAAAGATTCGGCCGACACGATGGGGATGTTGTTGCGGCTCCAGGGCAATGACATCCGCACTGTCTACGACGGCCTTGAGGCCGTGGAAGTAGCGGAGACGTTCCACCCAGAGCTGGTGCTGCTGGACATCGGCCTTCCCAAACTGAACGGATACGAAGTCGCCCGGCATATTCGTCAGCAACCTTGGGGTCGGGACATGGTTCTTGTCGCTTTAACCGGCTGGGGGCAGGTCGAGGACAAACACCGTTCGCACGAAGCAGGATTCAACTTCCACGTCGTCAAGCCGGTGGAACTTGCGGCTCTTGAGAAATTACTCGCCGGGTTCTCGCCTAAAACGTTTCTGACCAGGGTTAACTAAAAGTTAAGCACCGACGTTAACGCAATCGCAACATCATTTCACGAGGGAAACAATGAAACGTTTCAAGAATATCTCGCTCATTTACGAATACGATCCACCATCACTGGAACGCGCTGCGCTACTGGCGAAAGACAACCGTAATCACTCATGCGTCACAACCCGTGCTGGCGGTTCGGCCTGGTACACCCAACGTAGAATTCAAAAGAATCCTTTGCCCTGTTCAGTGCTAACGGTCAAAAAGGAAGATGTGCTCGAAGGTAATTTCGACAATGATTTACGGAACATTGCTTCGCATTTGGCGGAAGCGTGGGCATTCTTGTCCGCAGGAAATTTCATATCAGCCATCGTCAAATATCGGCTTGTCCTAACTCGCAACCCATTCCACTTAGCGGCGTTAGAAGGACTTGTTGCTTCGCATGAAAAGCTCGGTGAGACCGTAGCAGCCGAAAGAGTCCGCCGTCGTCTGGAAAGTGCGCGACGCGTTTCTCACCCGCATTTGGACTCGACGAATGTGTCTTTTTAGTGCCAGTAGGTTTTAGAAGTTTCGCGATGCGTTATAAGTGACTGGATACAGTTGTTGAAATAGTGCCGTGCCGCGCTACCGTTGCCAAATGCGCAGAAGACCCAACACACATTTTCTGACTAGCACTTCGCTGCGATCCATCAGTGGAGCGATACATGGAAAGTGGGGAATCAACAACGCCAACCCTAATAAAGCAAGAAATCCGCCAGGGCCCGGCAGCCAACCAATAGCCAGTCCGAACGCGCAAAGGAATACTGCCAGCCCGATGGAAGCGAATTTCAACGACGCCTTGTGCATGCTTTGATCTTCCTTTTTGTATCTTCGGAAATCACGAAAGCGTCTGCCTGGTGATGCTTTGCGCAACTGCTGCAGATCCTTTTTTAATAAATTCCAAAAATCTAACAAAAACATTTTTTGTTTCCTAACCTTTGTATGACAAGCCTTGGCTGCATACGCCAAAGCGGAGAATCAGATGCAGGGCGATCCCGATCAGCACAACGCAAGCGATGATTAGCATCCTACGGTGAATCCAAAATCCGATCAGTTTCGACATGGGTTCTTCGATCCTCGGCATTTTGGTTCACGTCGTCGGGTAAAAAAGATTGTGCGTTTTGTAGCCTCCGCCTATATTCAGTTGGCATACGAAACGTCGAGCCCACGTTCAAAGAGAACGATGTCGGCCTCTTCGGACAGTCGACGAGCCCGAGCGGCTGCGGAGGCACCGCCAGCCACACCTCCAACAATCAGTAGTTTCACAATCGGGTTTCCTATAGTTTTGTCGTGGTGACTCTCACCTGGCACAAGACGAAGATAAATCTTGATGGCATTGATTCCACGGCATTCGCGCTAGAATCATGCCCAATCCGCAAGTATCGGTGAGCCCAGAAAATAGGAGCCCAGCCCCCACGAATGCCGATAGCCCGATGAATGCCGGATGGACGAACCAGCCCAAGATTGCCCCGAGCAGGACGAGTGACCCTGCCGCGATACGCACCTGACGCTCCAATGAGATGCCCTTCTTACCACGGACGACCGGAAGTCCAGCTTCGATGCATGCCATCGTACCGCCTTCGATGTTGACCACGTTCGAAAAGCCCGCCTTGAGGAACTTCTCGCACGCCTGTTGGCCTCGGCTTCCAGAACGACAAATAACGTACAGCGGCTCGTTGGCTGAACCGTTGCGCTTCTGCATCAGCGCTGCTGGATCGAGTTGATCCAGCGGTACGTTCCGTGCGGATTCGACGTGAACCTCTCGATATTCGACGGGTGTGCGCACGTCGATGAGGTTGATTTTTTTACCCTCCTTGCAAAGTTCTGCTAACGCTTGCGGGTTGATGATTGCGATGCTCATAATCTTTTCTTTTGAAGGAGTCTAGGATACGGACTTAGATTGGTACTTGGATGGTCTAGGAAAACGAGATCAATTGCTCCCTTGCAGTACATGGTAAGGCACGTCTACCGATTACTTCAATCTCTAACCTCATTGGTACGCAACGGTCAGTTAGCCGTTTATCCGGCGTCCAAAGGAGTGACTGCTATCTTAGCTGGCCCTTGGTAGACGCGGGCAGTTTCAAAAGCGAGCAAGCCGACTGAATCGCCAGCGGGTCCTGCACTTACGTGCGGATAGTCAGGATGGGTGACATCAGATTCTCCTTTTTGTAGAAGACAACCGGAAAACAGCTTGCAGGTGGGTAGTGATGAGGGTACTACCAAGGGGACGCAATTTGTTTTATCTTGTATTTCTTGGGTTTTCTCATCAGGTTCTCGCCCTGTCGGGGTCATTAATTCCGGCATCCAGCCGCAACACTCTAAACCCAATTTTGTGTTGGGTTTTTTTATTTCTTTTTGACTGAGGCGGATGTTGGCTCTGAAATTTTATCAATACAAAGGCAAGTAACGAATGAGCGATTGGCTTGAGGTGGGTAGTAAAGCCCCAGCATTTACATTGGTTTCGGATTCGGGAAAAAAAACGAAATTAAGTAATTTCAAGGGCCAACCCGTGGTGCTCTATTTTTATCCAAGAGACGAGACTCCTGGTTGTACAAAGGAAGCTTGCGCTTTCCGTGATGCGAGCAAGCAACTTAATGATTTAGGCGCAGTTGTTCTCGGAGTCAGTCCCGACGATGAAGCGTCACATTCAAAATTTCGCGATAAGTTTTCCCTCAATTTCCCGCTGCTTGCTGATCCCGACCACAGCGTGGCCGAAGCGTATGGAGCTTGGCGTGAAAAGAATATGTATGGCAAGAAAAGCATGGGGGTCCAACGCAGCACGTATATCATCGACGCCGACGGAAAGATCGCCAAAGTGTGGAAAAAAGTGAGCGTCGATGGTCATGATGCGGCTGTACTCGAGGCCTTGCGGGAAATCGCTTGCGAGGGTGAAATCCTCGACTAGGCGCGTTAAATTGACCCTAACAGTATTTCGAACAACCGATCATGAACTCTCCTATACAACTTGCAATCCATGGTGCCTCGGGACGAAACGGAAAGAGGCTTATAGCTCTCGGCAGCATCGATCCTGCGATCATGATAGCTGCTGCGATCGTGCGTTCAACTTCAAAACATATTGGAGAAGATTCTGGATCACTTGCTGGCATTCCAACAAATGGCGTTCCAGTCTCGAGCTCTTGGCCAGCCAGCATTGACGTAGCCATCGACTTTTCGTCTCCGGATGGCTGCATGAGCGCGATAGAACATTGCATAGCCAAACAGATACCAATCGTAATTGCATCGACGGGGCTAACTCCTAACCAGATAAGTGCAATTGCAGGTGCGGCCAAGCTCATCCCTGTATGCTTTGCACCCAATATGAGTCTCGCAGTCAATTTGACCATGAAGCTGGTAGAGCAGACCGCGCGCGCATTGAAGAATGTTCCCGGCGGTGCCGACGTCGAGATTATTGAGCGGCACCATCGATTCAAAGAGGATAGTCCGAGCGGGACGGCACTCCAATTTGGGCAAATCGCAGCCACCGAAATGGGGATCGGCCAGCATGTTCATGGGAGGGTCGGTCAAGTTGGGCAGCGTCCCCATGGCGAAATCGGATATCATGCCGTACGCGCTGGAGACGATGCAGGCCAGCACACCATCATTTTCGGAATGATGGGCGAGACGATTGAGCTTCGCGTGGCTGCCTCCAACCGAGATTGTTATGCAAGTGGCGCAATTGCAGCCGCAAAATTCTTAATAAATAAGCCTCCCAAGCAGTACTCCATGTTGGATGTACTTGGATTTTAAAATGGCCCGATGCGATCAAGGTTATTTGTGCCGAGTATGCGGTGAAGAAGTCGAGCACATTACGGACAGCCAACTGTATCTGAGTTACGTAATTGGCGAGATTGATCCCGAGACATTGCATGCATCGCCAGAATGCCATTTAAGGTGTGTGCCTACCTTTTCTCAGTTTATTGTGGACGAGCGATTCCTTCCCCCCCCCGACGTTGACGGGCCATTTGCGAAAAGTCAGCTTGATTTCGAGTACGTGGCGTCGCGAACGACATTGGTTTCACGAGGTTATGCACGGCTTTGGGCAATTCGAGAGGAACGCCGAAAACCCTTGACCGTTATCGAATATCCGCTTA
>JAYVBW010000712.1:0-6085 GCA_043750255.1 Pirellula sp. | reverse complement strand
GTTCTCCGAGATCAATCTCGGCTCCGACAAGTTGGGCAAGAAGTATGAGGACCGGAACGCCAAGCTCTGCACCATCATCCAGAAGATCGCCGAGGGGCTCAACGATTTCTCCACGGACATCGACGCACTGGGCGATGCCTATGAATATCTCATAGGCCAGTTCGCTGCCGGTTCAGGTAAGAAGGCGGGCGAGTTCTACACGCCGCAGCAAATCTCCGACATCCTGTCCGCCATCGTGACTCTGGACAGTCAGGAACCGAAGACTGGGCCCAAGCAGCGTTTGGACCGAGTACTGGACTTCGCCTGCGGTTCTGGGTCCCTGCTGCTCAACGTGCGAAACCGCATAAAGAATGCCGGGGGAACCATCGGCAAGATCTTCGGCCAGGAAAAGCAACATCACCACCTACAACCTCGCCCGCATGAACATGCTGCTGCATGGGGTGAAGGATTCGGAGTTCGAAATCTTCCACGGCGACACGCTGCTCAACGAGTGGGACATGATGCGGGAGCTGAATCCCGCCAAAAAGCCACTGTTCGACGCCGTCGTCGCTAATCCGCCTTTTAGCTACCGTTGGGAACCCACCGACGCTCTGGCCGATGACGTGCGATTCAAAAGCCACGGCCTCGCCCCCAAGTCCGCCGCCGACTTCGCCTTTCTGCTGCACGGATTCCACTTCCTCAAAGATGAAGGTGTGATGGCCATCATCCTGCCCCACGGCGTGCTCTTCCGAGGCGGTGCCGAAGAGCGCATCCGCTCGAAGCTGCTCAAAGACGGCCACATCGACACCGTCATCGGCCTGCCCGCGAACTTGTTCTATTCCACCGGCATCCCGGTCTGCATCCTCGTCCTGAAGAAGTGCAAGAAGCCCGACGACGTGCTATTCATCAACGCCGCCGAACACTTCGTCAAAGGCAAACGCCAGAACCAACTGACGGAAGAGCACATCGCGAAGATTGTCGACACCTATCAGTTCCGAAAAGAAGAACCCCGCTACTCCCGCCGAGTAGAAATGGCCGAGATCGAAAAGAACGACTTCAACCTTAACATCTCCCGCTACATCAGCACTGCTGTGGGCGAAGAGGAGATCGATTTGGCAGCAACTCATACCGATTTGATCGGAATCGAAGAGGCAATTCAGGAGGCAACCGCCAAGCACAACAAGTTCCTTGTTGAGCTTGGATTGCCCGAATTGCCTTGACCATTGATGCAACGCTTAAAAGACTTTTGCCGAGCCCCACGATGAACTCCCACACAAGATTTCAAATCGACCTTGCCGAAGAATTCCCTAGGCTGCACCACGCTCCAATCGTGGAGGCGGGTTGGGCTGCCTTACGCTGGACATAAAGCCAGCCATTCCAGGTGGTCGCGAAAACCCAATGAATTCGTTGCTGGAACGCGACATGTTCAATTCCACAAACGCATATTTAGTAAGCGAATAGCGATAATACTTGGTAACACTCACCGGGACCCCCTGGACAAAAAGCTAACATTACGCCTGTTTTTTTGGACCTATCCCGACTCCATCGTTTTCGGGAATAGGAGTCTGTGTTAGGATCTCCGGCGGGGGGCTGGATTCAGAAACTCTGGAAACCGCATTCCCATATTGATTGGACTACCGAGAAATTCAAAAACAGACGCAATGACGCTCTCCGTCGATTCCATTCAGGATCGATGGGTGGTCGAATTCGAAACGTGCCCTGATTGCTCGACCAACTTTACCGATACCGTTCACATGATCACACTGTTCCTCGTCCTCTTAATTGCATTCGTTGTATTTGCAACGATCGTTTTGCAGCCACGTAGCCCCGTTTTCGGTGCAGGAAAGGCTGTCGTTAACGATTCGAACCTACATCGAACAAAATCCGAGCATGGCTTGTCAACGAAAGTTGACTTCTGGCCGCAAGCACAGTCGTTGCTTGGTGCTATCCGCATCGCGGTTGGCATAATGCTAGGATTGCAATCTCGGACATCACGAAACCGCACCAATGCAGGCTATCTAGCCGCGATTTGGTTTTGTTGCGTGTAGTTAACATAGTGTCGAATTGTCGAAGCGTTCGTATTGTTGATTGTGCTTGAAAAAATCTATTCTGGCCGCTTCGCTTTTCGAACAGCACGTCACCGCCTGTTGATTAACAGAAAGTAATGCCGTGCTCACATCCGCTTCGTCCTTTTTCCCGATTGCGATGCAGTTCTATCTGTTCGCAGAAACAACCGACTCAAATCCAATCTCAGGATGGATACTTCCCGCAGTCGCAGTCGTGATTGGCGCTGCGATCATGTACGGCATCAATGCTCTACAAGGACGCGACGCCAAGAATCAATCGAAACGACTGCTAGAACAAGCGAGGCTGGATTGCGAAATTTTGACCAAGACCGCTGAACTAGAGAAGAAGGAAAAACTCCTCCAGCAGCAATCCAAATTCGATAGCGATAACCTGAAAGTCAAAGACGAACTTCGAAAACGAGAATCAGCACTTGAACGAAAAGAAGAGCAGTTAAAGCAATCGTCTGATGACGCTCGCAAACAAGAAAAACTCGTTGAAAACACACAAAGGAAATTGACCGAACGAATGGAAGACGTCGGTCGCAAGAGTGAGCTATACACGAAACTCGTTCAACAGCAACAGACGGATTTAACTCGCGTTACTGGCATGTCTATTGACGAAGCAAAGAAGCAATTGATGTCGGTCTTGGAAAAGGAGCTGCAGGGCGAGCTGGGGTCTGTGATTCTCAAACACGAAAAGAGAGTGGCGGAAATCACGCAGCAAAAAACACAGGATATTCTTTTGGTCGCCATGCAGCGGTACGCTTCGGCTCAAACATCCGAGAGCAGCACCAGCACAGTCGACATCCCAAGCGACGATATGAAGGGACGCATCATCGGTCGCGAGGGACGCAACATTCGCTCCTTCGAAAAGATCTCGGGCTGCGATCTCATTATCGATGACACGCCAGGCGTCGTTATCGTCAGTGGCTTCGATCCCGTACGTCGTGAGATAGCTAGGCAGTCACTCGAAAAGCTCGTTATCGACGGACGCATCCACCCGACCCGCATTGAAGAAATTGTTGCCGCAACCGAAAAACAAATCGAAGCGTTCATTCGTCGCAAAGGTGAAGAAGCTGCCCAGGAGGTCAATATCCAGGGACTGCATGAACGGACCATCGACATGCTAGGCAGGCTCCATTTCCGAACAAGCTATTCACAAAATGTACTTCGGCATAGCGTCGAGGTCGCATTTTTATCAGGCATGATGGCCGAAATGATTGGACTCAATCCTCAATTGGCGCGACGTTGTGGTCTTTTGCACGACATAGGCAAGGCGGCTGATCATGAATTGGAAGGCGGCCATCCGAAAATCGGAGCGGACTTACTAAAACGGAACGGTGAGAACGAACAGGTCGTGCATGCAGCTCTTGGACATCATGACCAACTCACCACTGAGTTTCCGTATACGCTCCTGGTCGCTACTGCGGATGCATGCAGTGCATCACGCCCCGGTGCGAGACGAGAATCACTCGAACGTTACATCAAACGGATGGAAGAATTAGAAGCCATCGCAAAGGGATTTAATGGTGTTGAACAGGCGTTTGCAATCCAAGCTGGCCGTGAATTGCGAGTGATCGTCAGCTCGAAGAATACCGACGATGCTGTTGCTGCCAAAATTTGTCGCGACATTGCCAAGTCGTTCGAAGAGCAGCTAACTTATCCCGGTGAAATCAAAGTCACCGTAGTCCGCGAATCCCGGTTCGTCGAAGTCGCGAGGTAACGATCCAATAGCTGTCCGTCGCAACGATCAGCCCAATCAGTCCAAGAACCAGGACTGGTAGTATCGTGCCGAATACTAACCAAGCAAACAATCCCAAAGCCAGTAGATACCACCAAGGCCGGTCGAAAAGGACTGCGCCCATCGACGGTGCCAGCCAAGTTAGGCTCAGCAGAATAAACAAACAACCGAAAATTGAATACCAATTATTCACTCGCGACGAACTGGTGGTAGTTTGGACTAAACCCAATTCAGTAAGATCGCTTCCGATATTGCCTATTTTATCGAACATATCGATACGCTGACCTCTGGATTTAGTATTTTCCGATGCTCTTACCGACGTTTCCAGCAAATGCCAACGCTGTACCGCTAACCCAAACGCTACGTGGTCGCCGGTGTCTCCCGCTTCGGACCAGTCCTTTAAATAGCGATAAGCTTTTTGATGCCAATATCTCTTCCACTGATCCAAATCCGAGCCACGATCGATTCGATCGGAATTGGGCCAACGCACGTCCGAATTCTCGGCAATATCTAAACACGATTCTGCAATTGCACGTACGGCCTGCCGTTGCACTGTTGCCACAAGTGGTAGTCTAGCCAACAACACCTCAACTCGCGGGTCATCGATCAACAGGATGTCGGGGTTGGCTAAGGAACCCATCCATTGCGGCGCATCGATAGTTAGCTTCCCCTGCGTCCTGACATTGGTTTTGTGCTTGGTAAATAGGTTTACGTCGGAGTAAAGCCCTGCTGGGTTGAGAGTGCATCGAATGCGGCGACCGTCCTGTTCGTAATCCATCGGCTTGCCGTTAACGTCAATGGATAAAATCTCTACGTCATCCCCGAGCTGCCACTCTAATTTTCCAAGCGCAGACAAGGAGTTGTCCGTCTCCTCGATCCAGTATTGAGATTCCAAGAAAACGTATTGAGCTGTCGGTGTTGCAGATAAACTAACATCGCGAATTCGAAGTATGCACTTGGTAACCGAAAGTCCCGAGGTTGACTTATCGGGATTCGGATTTGAGTCCGATACGTTGTTCGCCGTCGCAACAACGACC
The DNA here is from genome assembly GCA_043750255.1 of Pirellula sp. Taxonomy (GTDB): domain Bacteria; phylum Planctomycetota; class Planctomycetia; order Pirellulales; family Pirellulaceae; genus JBKCUI01. The sequence continues at coordinate 1,262 of JAYVBW010000712.1, read as the reverse complement.
GGATCAATTGAGTAGGTCGGTATTAAATCACGGTCGAGCGCGTAAACTCGAGTTGTCAATTCCGAATCGCTAAGGGGCTCATCGGATCGCGGCATGAATCTGACAAGCGTGCTCACTTGGTTTTCGCGGTCCAAACTAGTCGGCTCCGGCAAATGCACTTGAATCCATGCTTTGTCGGGGTCGGGGCACGGAATTACATTGATCCGCAATTCGCTTTGCCATCTATCCCGTAACGTCGTAGGCACCTCGAGGACAAAGAAAGGTCTTGAAGATACTGAAGTCAAAAATTGGCCAATGACCGATATCTCCCTTGGACTAGAATTCGAATTCAGTTTTAACATGAGCTTGCCCGCCAGAGCCTCCTTTCGATGAATCAAATGGTATCGTGAGGCAGCCAAAGGTTTAGAATGGATATCCGAGAATGATTTGGCCAAATTGAGAACAGGGACGTTTGGCCCTTTTCCAAAAATCAGTGCGGGCACCGACTCCATGCGAAGAGCAAAAAATTCCGAGGCAAAGACTTCCATCGTTTGATCTGAATTGATACTGCTAGGCACGTCCAACCATGGGAGCTCCAACCATTCCACTTCACGATTACTTTCGGAAACAACCGACTCTTGGCGTTTCGCTTGAATCCATAGATCGCTAACTTCAAGTGACTTTCGCTCCGCTAGTACTTGCAAATGGAGCTTGCCGTTGGACTTTTTTTGCAAGAACCGGATTGGTCCGTTCCGGTTATATAGATCGGTCACCCGAAAGTCGCTAGGCAGTTCAACGACGAGCGTGTCGGAAGTAAAACTACCACCGAGCAATTCGATGCGTGACGTCAAAGTTTCGCGATTTTGATCGACCACCCACTTGGTCGTTACGCGAGCTTGCTGCCTATCCGAATTCGATTTGGGTTTGAGGAGCCCCGACCCTCCATTCGCTGGAATCCGCAGGGCCGTAGCATACGGATTGGCTTTCAACTCAGGCCAATCCAATCGATTTTTTGGGTCGATGACTGAATTCCATGTGCTGATTCCCTCGATGCTCCAGTTAGAGCCTGGAGCTCGTGAGTATCTGAGCGTACCACGACGAGTTCGTCGATCCAGGCATTCTGCGAATAAGACATTGAGGCTTTGAGTTGCTGATTGCGGAACCCAGATTACTGAGATTTGAAGGTCTCGATTGGAAATCGCAATTGGGTTGGAATTGCTCGAATCGTTTTTCCATTGCAGCACGTATCGGCGCCTAGACAGAGTACTGCCTGACCTGGACTC
>JAYVBW010000711.1:0-2893 GCA_043750255.1 Pirellula sp. | reverse complement strand
AAGCAAGCGTTTCTCAATCCCCCTCAACGCACAGCCAAGCTTCAATCCATGGTGGATAGCGGTGTTGGCATCGTGATGATCCACCAAGCGGTCGACTTTCCCGAATCTGTTGCGGATCAAGCCAAGAGCTGGATAGGCGGCATCTACTCTAGCGGATCTGGACGTGGCCATTGGGACAGCAATCACGTCGATTTCCCAGGGCATCCAGTTGCGAGAGGGGTAACACCTTGGAAAATCAACGACGGTTGGCTCAACGGTATTCAATTCGTGGATGGAATGAAGGGAGTTACGCCGTTAGTATGGTCAGGCAAGGAGTATGCCGGTAGCCGTGCAGGGTTAGACAAGGACATCGTCGCGTGGTCTTACGAGCGTTCCGATGGAGGTCGCTCTTTTGCGTTCACAGGTTTGGACGCTCATTCGGCATGGTCGCTACCTGGAATGCGTCAATTGGTGGTCAACGGTGTGTTATGGACTGCAGGAGTTGAAATTCCGGCTGCTGGAGCGGCCAATGAAATCGAAGAGAAGCAGTTAATAGCCATGCAGACTCCCAGAACACCCAAGAAGCCTGCGGCGAAATAATTGCACTACTTTGACTTGTATCCGACGGGCATTGAAAGGATGGAAGTGACGTCGTCAATGCAGCGAGCCCACTAGGCGTTGCAAGCAAACCATCCATGCTCGTCTGGCCAGGATTCAAGGTGTTGTAGAGAGCTGTTTGCTCAATGTACGGTAGAACGAAAGCTCCCCATGACCAATGCGTCCTCTGCGTAACGCTCATCATCGCAGCCGTGTTCAAAGCACCCGCTGGGTAATTGGTGATGAAGCCTGATGGTAATGATTTGTACACATCATGATAGTTTTGAACAGCGAGTCCCAACTGCTTTAAGTTGTTGGAACATTGCATGCGTCGCGCCGCCTCCCGAGCCGCTTGAACTGCCGGCAACAAAAGCCCGACGAGAATGCCGATGATAGCGATGACCACCAGCAATTCCACCAGCGTAAAACCTTGTCGTACAACGTTTCCTGTTTTCATAAAAATAAGCCTTTGTCCCTTAAGAAAGAAGCGAATACGCATCTATGTATATTTGGTTAGGACTAGGTGCACGCTGGTTCAGCGGACGCCAAGGAAAGAGTGAACCACTGTATGCTGGCTCAGATGAGTCCGTCAATCTTATGATGCACAAGTGCACGCATTTTTCCGAAGATACTTCGAAAGTCAAAGTTCGCCACTCGCAACTTCGACGAAACCTCGGAAAAAGCTGGGATGTTTTGTGTCTTTATTCGAAAGGTTCTGTATAGAAAATGAGTTAGGTTCACAAGACGACGGTGTTCTGTGTGGCCGCAATTGTTTTCATTCTTTTAGAGAACGTCCTTATGTTACGGAAGAGAAACGGGTTTACCCTCCTCGAGTTGTTGGTCGTAATTGCCATCATTGGAATTTTGGTTGGCCTGTTGCTGCCCGCTGTGCAAGCCGCCCGCGAAGCAGCACGGCGCATGCAGTGCTCCAATAACCTTAAGCAGTTTGGGTTGGCAACCCATAATTTCGAAAGTGCTTTTAAATACTTTCCGCCGCCACAGCACACCAAAGTAATCACTGCTGTTACGCCCGCCGTTACTGCAACGTCCTCTGCACCATTCCAAGTTTTTATGCTTCCTTATTTCGAGCAGACTAACAAGTATAATCTTTTTAACCTTGATTACGACGTAAACAGCGATGCTCCAATTCACCCTAGCATTCCAACAAAACCACAAGCAAACGCTGCTGCTCGACTGACAGATGTACCATCATTCCTGTGCCCTTCCGATGCTTCTAGCGAATTTTACTTTTCGTCCGGTCGTCAGAATTATCATGGTTCAATCGGCGGAGCAAACTTCCGTGGCGGCACTGTGCTCGATGGGATATTTGCCAAGGCATATCCAAGTGCGGGACAAACGATGACAGGTCCTAGCATGTCGGAGATTACAGACGGAACCAGCAATACTTCTATGTTCTCCGAAGTGATGCGAGCAACTTTGCAGTTCAATGCCGCCACCACAAACAACACCACTGTTTTCTTTACGGGAGGTCCATACACTGCTGCACAATTGCTCGACGGCCGGACAATTACAAACTGTTTGCCAGGTGCGACAGGATCAAGCATGATTCGATATGCTGGCCAACAGTATTATCGTGGTTTAACCTTCAATGTCGTTTACAGTCACACTTTGCCACCTAATTGGAACCGCAAAGCACAAAGCCTAGCTCAACAGCGCTACAACTGCGGCGTCGCATTCAACACCATACATATGGCCGCATCAAGTCTCCATACCGGTGGAGTTAGCATGTGCAAAGCCGACGGTTCGGTCTCCTTCGTTTCGGACAGCGTAGATTTCGGGGTTTGGCAAGCTGTTGGCAGTCGAGCAAACGGTGAAGTCGTTTCAATTGAGTGCAAATGACTTTGCTCAATACGATATCGCACACCCAGCGGCAGGTGTGACCGCAGTGAACGGGACTATCGTTTATCTTGTTGGAGCAACCGTGGATGCTAAAGACACTAGTGGAAAATTAGTCGCAATGCAAAAGGACGCAGACAAGTCGGGCGGTTGGGTGTTACTAAGTAACGGAGGCTTAAAGGACCTTTCTGCTGCCGAAGTTACAGCACTGCCGCTCGGCGGGAAAATGCCTAAGAAGTAAGTTTTCCGGGTTACCTTACTCAGGTCAAGTTACTGCCAATCCGGTTGCTTCCAATCGGGGCTGCCACGACATTAGCCTTTGGCAAATGCCGTTTCAAGAAAAGGTAAATTCCTAAATTCATAAAATCCTTTACGGTTTTATCTACTTTGGTGCACACGACCAAGTGCGGCTGTTCGAGGGTTACAAATACTTGGCTATCGGGCCGCCTTTGGCTGCTAA
>JAYVBW010000710.1:0-5457 GCA_043750255.1 Pirellula sp. | reverse complement strand
GAAGGCCTTTCACTGGTAACCATTCAAGCTCAGATGATCGGAACACCCGTAATTGCAACGGAAGTTGGCGGCCTAAAAGAAGTTCTTCGTTCGCCTGAAACATGCGAACTTCTGGGGTGGCCAATCCATGGAAACGATCCGGCGACTTTAGCCGATCTGATGAAATTATCGATTGAAAACACTCCGGAACGGCATGCATTGGTTTGTGCCGCCAAAAAGTCGGCGCTGGAACGCTTTGTCGTTGAGAAAATGGTCGAACGATTTGAAAGCCTGTACCTGCAAATGCTATCAGGCCAAAAGCTAACGTATCCCGCCCTGACTATTGAAAAAAAGGCTTCGGATGCGAAGCCAACATTGCGAAGTATCGAGAAAGTTCCCTTACAGAATTTAGGCTGAGGTGGGTTTGTGACGAGGTGACTACAAATTTTCATTGAAACTCAATCTTCCGATCGATAAATGAAAAGATAAAAGAACAGTGGGCGCATTGGATTGCGACCTCAACATGGAACTAACTGGGAAGTAGCGGAGTATTTTTTCGATGAAGCGATTTGGAAAAACGTGGTTTCGAGCTGCATTGTACTCCCTAGCTTTTACTACGCTCTCATCCGGTTTCGTAGCTGCACAGCAGCAACAGCCTAGTAACGGTCTGACGGAGCCAGTGTTTAGGGTTTCCAAGGTTGAACCATCCACCTCGGGAGCAATCGCCCCCCACCCGCTTGATCCCGCGATTCAATTAGCACACCAGAGCCTTGGTCAGATTCGAGCCGACCTCAAGGACTACACCGGTATCTTGGTAAAACGAGAGCGAATCGGAGACGATGTCGGCGAGCATGAATTCATGTTTGCGAAAGTTCGCAATCGCAAGTTGCAAGAGAACCGACTCGTTGTCCCTTTCAGTGTCTACCTCGCGTTCTTGAAACCCGCCTCAGTCAAAGGCCGTGAAGTTCTATACGTCGAGAACATGAACCAAGGGAAACTGCATGCTCACGAAGGGGGCATGAAGCGAATCCTTGGCACCCATTTGCTCGAAACGACTAGTTTTTTGGCTATGGCGGGTCAGCGATATCCAATCACAGACGTTGGAATTGAAAATCTAGTTGTAAAACTCATCGAACGTGGTGAAAAGGACAAGCGCCACGGTTTTTGTAACGTCGAACTGGTCTCGGGTGCCAAAGTGGGCGGACGCAACTGTTCCATCATTCAAGTGACACATCCCATCCAACAACCGCACTACGATTTCTACCTTGCACAAATTTTCATGGACGATGAGTGGAAAATTCCTGTTCGATATGCCGCCTACGGTTGGCCCAAAAAAGGTGCCGTGCTAGATGTCGATAAAGATGTTATCGAAGAGTACACCTACCAACAATTGAAGTTTAACGTTGGCCTCACCGACGCTGATTTCGACGTCAAGCACAAAGACTACAACTTCCATGGCAAGTAGTCCAGCATCAAGAAGTCCCTTCCAGTAATAAAATCTGAATTTCAAATCGGTTCTGGTGGATTCGGAATCCCTGCCGCAACGCTTCGTCGCGGACACGAATCGTTTCCTGGACTGTCTGTTGAAACGCCTCACGAAAATCAAGTACGATTATGTCGTAACGGAGCAGCGGCGATGCCAAAGACGGATCAAGTTTGGAAAGTTCATCGCGTCGTTGCCAAAACTGACCGACGGTCTCCACGTCGGATAACCCGACCAAGTGCGATGCGATTCGGCCCGTGGCGAGTGCCCGAGGGGACACCTTCGATCTCGTCGCCGAATCAAAAACCTTGGATTGAAGTATGGTCTCGATTTGCTCAGTTAGCCAACGATTGTCCTCTGAGCCGACAAGCCGCTGTTCCGATTGCTGTAGGTCATAAGTCGCACTCAGCACATCGATTAGACTTTCTTGACTCCATGGCAATTGACCGACAAACAAACAAAGAACCCAACCGGTCGCCAGCGAACCAATAGCATAATGTGTATCGGACCGTCTTTTTGGTGCCATCGCATCAGCGATGGGGTTCGAATGCGAAGCAGATGACCGAACCGATCCCTCAATACATCCTAAAAATAGTACAGGGAGTAAACAAGCTGCATATTGAAATGCAATACTCTGGGCGGGTAGATGTTCCCATACGACCAGGACGCCTATGGGTAACGCGACGGCCAAAAGATGCCACGGAGATCGATGGATACCGGCGACGATGAATGGCGCAAATAGGAGACTCAAGAATGCGGCGTTGCGAACCCTAAACAACAGCCCCCAAAACTCCGTGGGCTTGAGTATCGGCGACAAGACTATTTCCAAACCAGAACCACCGAGTCTGGCGAATCGCCCTGTTTGAAACTTCGCTAAGCCACTCGTCGTATAAATGATCCCAAACGCAACTATTGCGATCAAAAAGACGGCTATCCATGCTCGAGGTTCCAAAACACTCTTCGAAATCACGCCGCTTCTGCGATCAACCACTGTTCGAAGAAACATTGCAGCGGCAAAACAGCCAACAACAACTAGGACTCCCTCCTCAAAAGAACATGCGACCAACGTGGTCAACGAAGCGGATAGAAACCTAGACGAAAGCAACAACCGATAAGCGAGAAGCAGAAAGGGAATCGCGACGGTCACTGGATGCCAACCATAGGTATAAGCTAAATTCATCTGACCTATCGACGGATGCAATAGCCAGGCCAAGCCCCAAAACGTGGCAGATGCATGACTTCTTCCCAACCTGCGAACGATCGAAGCCAACAATATCGCGGGCAAGGCCAAAGACAACGACTGCAGTACAAAAACGAGGTAGACACTTGGCCACATCCACCACATGGGCACCAAAAAAACAAGGCCTGGATTGAAGTGGTCCCAAAAAATCGGAAGCACAGGTGTTTCCATCAAGAAACCTCGACCCGCAGCAGTGTTGGCAACGCGTTGAGTAAAATGGCCGAAGTCGTTGAATCCCAGTCGGAACCCTTGATAATACAAATGACTTTGAAACAGCCACCAACCGAAAGCGCTTGCCGTGGTGACGTTCAGAATGGACCGCCAAAACCCTATTGGGTACAGAGATGTTGAGATGTCCAATGTCGCCAGTCTGCCAAAAGCAAGCCCCGTAAAAACTGCGTACCAAACCACTTCCCAAAGTGCAGGATCAGGTAACCCGTCGATCAAGCATCGAGCTAAGTCAAGACCGATTGGCAACGTTGCTGTCAATCCAAAAGCGAGTCCCGACCGCCAAATGTTTTCATCTGGTCCCAAACGCGTGAAGAGCGGAAAAGCTAATGCGCTAATCCCAAGTATTACCAACGCGGAGTTGGAAGCAGCGAGTACTTCCAACGCGGGTGTGACGGTTACGTGCGTGTCGTAAGAAAACACTAAATGAATGCGAGTTGAAAGCGCAGCGCCAGTCGCCATCCACAGAAACGCTACCAAAGCTAAGTAGATCCTGTCGGCCCGGCGGGACCTACTTGCTGCAACGACTGTTTTGCGCCATCGAGAATGCACCTATGAAAGCCCTATCTACAGATTCAGGGCATCGAGTTGATCGAGCAGCGAATCGAGCTCATCCGGCTTACGTTCTTGCTTTGGAACCCTGGCCTCAATGGTCGCGGTCGCTGAGACGCTGGACGCAGATTCTGTGCTTCCCGGATTGAAATCGACTGCTGCACGCCCAGCCAAAATCAACTGCTCGTTTCTCTCTCTCGCAGCAGCCTCTGCCGGATCTTCGTCCCGTTCCGGCGCCCCAAACAATTTGGAAAGATCGATCTTGAACCCACCGGCATCGACCGGTGCGCCGGCGATGGCTGGCGTCTTGTGCTGCGGAAACATGATTGCATTCTCCGGGCAAACTCGAGAACACGCAGGACATCCCTTTCGGCAGTTGTCGGGCTGTTCTACCAATATGGTCTCGCCTCGGTCCACTCCATAGACCCCGAATAAACAGAAATCAATACACTCCATGCAATTGGTGCATCGGCTGTAATCGATCACAGGATACCAACGTCGTTGCGGGTGCTCGTCCATCCGCAATGGAACAATTCCAAGAGGGGATTCGTGCGAAACAGGAGCGATGGCATTACCTTCCAGTCGCCCTGACCCGTCCATAGACAGTGCCGTCGAATTCGTCGGGTTCAAAAATCGGTCGAGCGACAAGAGGTCTTTCGTGGACGCATCTAGTTGCTCGATCGACAAAATACGTCGGAACTCAGCCGCGAACACTTCACCAGAACTGCCAGCCCGCATATCGATCGAATAGACTTTTCTCGCTGGGCGAACCGCGATGTTGGCGACGCGATCGGCTGCCTTCTCGTCTTCTTTGTCTTCTTCCTCATCATCATCATCGCTGACGAGATCTAAGTTCAGTAACAGTACTTCACCATGCTGGCCACGTATCTCGTGGCGATCGAGTACCCAAAATCCAGCTCGATCAAACAGCCAACTCAAGATCACGATTGGGCCCGTCCACTCTCGCATTTTTTTGACGCTTTGGCTATCCGAAGCTAAATCATACAAATGCGGAACGATGAGGCTGGTTGTATTGGGCAGACTCGCAGCGATGGTCGCAATGGAGTCCTCTAGCGCGCGTTTTTCGGGGCTGCGACTCTGGCCTTGTGAAACCACCACCAATAATCCACTCGAAGCGGTGCTGCCGTTGTATGTACTTACCATTGTATTTATTCCTCGTTCGAGTCGATCGTGTTGGCTTGCCCTTTGATCGTTCTTTGGGCAACGTCCCACGCCTTTGCTAAGTGTTCTAAGTATTGTGCAGGGCTAAGCATTTCGCTCGCATCGCCTTGCATTTCCATCAACCAGCCATCCCCGTATTTGTCCACATTGATTCCAGACGGATCCTTTAGCAATCGCTCATTGATCTTGACTACTATTCCGGCCATCGGTGCATACAGTCCGCTCTCGGCTTTCTTGCTTTCGATGTTGCCGAATTCCTGGCGGTTTTTCAACTCCGACTTCTCCTCAATGCCAAACTCCAAGAAATAAATATCCTGCAACAATCTCACTGCATAAGCTGAAAAGCCAAACCGAACAATAGCGTTCTCTTTGGGCATGGCCCACATGTGATTTTTTGCAAAAAGTCGATCCGTAGGAAATTCGGCTGCAAAATCTCCCATCATGAACGTGAGCGACTCGCTCATGTGTAACGGACCCCACGAAATTGTGGCTCAAAAAACGCTGTCAGTAGGCCGTCCACTCGGAGCAATCCGTCTATCGTCAATTCGACTCGCTCGCATTTGCCGGTCGCATCCGTCTTTAACACAACAAAGCCATCTTCGACGTACTCGTTCCATTCGCTTTGCCATCGTTCAACAATATTAACCTTGAACTTGGTTTCGAAATATCCAACGTCGAGATATCCTCGCTTTAATTGCAAGATCATCTCGCGAATGAGCGACTGTTCCTCCGTCGGCACAAACGCTCTGCCGATGGGAAGTCGATTCTCGTCGAGCAGAGCACCGATGTATTG
>JAYVBW010000709.1:0-2812 GCA_043750255.1 Pirellula sp. | reverse complement strand
TTTTCTTTCGGATAACTACCACTACACAGGCACTTACAAGTCCGTCCAGAAGTACGTTCAAAAGAGATTTCCGAAACCGCCCAAACGCCCCTTTCGTCGAGTCGAAACGCCAGCCGCAGCTCAAACACAAAGCGATTGGATGGATGTTCCCATTCGATTAAGAACCGAGCAAGGTGTCGAACTTGTTACGCTCTATGGCTTTGTCATGACGCTCAGCCACTCTCGCAAGTCTGCTGTGATTTGGAGCTCGCGCATGGACCAATTGGCTTGGCATCGGGTTCACAATGAAGCCTTCAAACGGCTTGGCGGAATCGCAGCCGTCAACCGTATCGATAACCTCAAAACGGGTGTTGCACGTGGGAGCGGTGTTTGGGGAGAAATCAACGAAGCCTACTCGGCTTACGCTCGCACCATGGGCTTTCATGTCGATCCTCATCAAGTTCGAAAACCCAATCAAAAAGGCAAAGTCGAGCGTCGTGTCGGTGTAGTTAAGTCACTAGACTTCAGACGCGTTTTTGCAACGATTGATGAGCTCCAACGTTACACCGACGAGACCATGCAACGTGAAGCCGTTGTTCGCAAGTGTCCCGTCACTGGCGATAGCGTAAACGCGACTTGGCTCAAAGAGCGTGAATTGCTGCGACCGCTTCCTGCAACGATGCCAGAACCATTCGATTTGATCAAGCAAGCACAAGTCTACAAAGACTGCACGATTCGATTTGAGGGCAAGACATTCGCTGTTCCGTTTCGATATGCACACAAGACAGTCGAGGTTCGCGGTTGTGCTCACATTATCCAAGTCGTCGATCCCAAGACAGGTGAGATAGTCCATGAATTACCAAGGAATACCAGAGGATTGGTTCTTATCGACCAGGCCTGCTACGAACCCACCGATGCCGAGCGGTTGGACGATTCGATTCCCAAACCGTTGCCGCTCGGAGCGATGGCCAAACGCATTGAGGAGTTAGCTTCCACCGGCGCCCCATGCCGATCGATCGATTTCTACGAATCACTCGCTGCCCTCAAAGCAGCCAGTCACAAGTAGGTGTTTGTTTCTGTATGTTCCCTCATTCCCTTAGGAAAGAAGACCCATGAAGATTTATTCTACCCGGAAGCTTTACGCGGCCGGGATACTGCCAAAACCGCCATCGACTGAAGACGTGGTTCAATTATCCGAGAGGCTTCGTGCATTGCGTCTCGGGTTTGCGGCGGACCATCTGACTGAGATGATAACTCAGAGCGTGAAAGGGGCATGGAGCTCAGCACGATTCTTGGACGAAATCATTCGTATGGAGCTTGAACGCCAAGAAGAACGACGCGTCAAACAAGCACTTCGCATATCGCATTTACCAAGTGGTCCGACGATCAGCAACTTTGACTTTGCGTACCAACCATCGGTATCTCGCAACCAGATCGAGACGTTATCAACATGCCAATGGATACGCGATTGCCAGTGCCTCTTGCTTCAAGGACCTCCAGGAGTTGGCAAGACACATTTGGCAGTCGCATTAGCAACGCGAGCCTTAGAGAATGGCTTCAGTGTGAGCTACTATCATGTCGATGAATGGATGTATCAACTCAAGCGAGATGGCGAACTACATCCATCGCAATTGAAGCATCGCAAGTACATGGCGACGAACCTACTAGTGCTGGATGAATTCGGTTACCAATCGATGAGTCGAGAAGAGGCCAACTTGTTTTTCCGAGTGATCAGCTATCGCTACCAAAAGGGCTCGATAGTGCTAACGACGAACAAGGGGATTCGAAGCTGGCCGGAAGTGTTAGCAGGAGACGAAGTTCTTGCAGGGGCGATTCTGGATAGATTGCTTCATTCGGCAACGGTACTCAACATTCAGGGCCGCAGTTACCGATTAAAGGATTTAGAGTCGAGTGTGGAGCAGCAAGCCAAGTCGTTGACCAAAGCGAGCCAAGCCCCCCAGGAGGAGTCGCGCGCGAGTTGCTAGCTATTTCGATTCGCTAGCGCTCACCGAAATAGCTAGCAACTCGAATGTTAAGATAAAAATGGAACCCAAATCGTAAAGGTTCGGTTCCGCTAACTTCGTAAAGGTTCGGGTTCTCAGACAACTTTTGATTGGCTAGTTTTCGGCTCCAAACCTTGGCGGCATGGATACAACCTTCGGAACAATAGCGATCGAGGTGATGATTAGGGAGGAAATGCTGATCGCAACCTTTGAGGAGGCACGCTCGCGAAGAAACGGAAGACGAAGATTGTGGCGAAGAGCACAGGGAATGGAATCATCGTGGTGATGGACTAAGGGTGCGATTGACCCTAACTGACAAGTCTCACTCTGGAGGTGCGCCCCCCAGCGAGGCGAACACTACGGAACGATGCCTCCACCCGGTCGGAAGCAAACCGGAATTCCATCATAATCCGTCCGCCCAAATCGCAAATTACGAACCGCCAGCCACCCCAGCCAAACCCAAAAACTGGCTCAATTCCTGACCGGAATCGACATACGACTTCAACGATCGTGATTTTCGACGGGTCACACCGAAACGAAGGAGATCGATTTGAGGCTTCCCATTCAGCTAGCAAACGATGGTATCGCTGTTTCGATTCGCGGGTTCGGTAAATCCCTAGGAGATAGTCTTTCCCGTTTAGGGTGACTCGAGCTTGACCGGAACAGTGTTTCCGCATGGACGGAGTACGCATTTTACACCTCTCAAAATGAGCTAACCGGGAAGTCTTCCCGGTTTCACTTTCAGAAAGATGCCGCGCTCTCGACGTTCGAGAGGTCCACTTTACCAAGCAATCGGCAGGTTTTTGTTCAGTACACCCATCAGGATTCGA
>JAYVBW010000708.1:0-5999 GCA_043750255.1 Pirellula sp. | reverse complement strand
TCCCATCCAGAGAAACGACCACTAACCATATTGTTCGTATCGCCATTGGGAGGGCCCTCGCAACTGGTCGCTGATTTGAAGGTGGCGACGAGGGTGCAGTGGAAAAATCGCGATGCGGATGGACATGCGAGTATTCCGACTGCGGGTTGGTTTTTGTTATCCTCGAGGCAATTGACTCTTAAAGAGAACGCGTATTTTAGAAATGCCAAGCCCGTATCGTGGCCTTTTGCGGATATGGCTTTGTTTTACGTTCCGCAGGATGAAGACGTTCGATGAAATGCTCGCTTGTCCTTTCCACGAAGCGATAAGCAGCCTTTCCACTTTATTTCAATGTGACATCGGAATCAGATTGCAATACGAAGTAGCGTTTTTGGCACCAAAACGCTAGCAAAACCCAGCATTTTTGTCGCTTTTTCGGCTTGACGGGGACCCCTGGTTTGGGACACGTTGTTACATAGTTGAATCCATGTCTGCTTGTTCCAGTTGAGCAGACATTGAATCGACGAATGGATCACGATGATCCATTAGATCCCGCCAACCGGGCGAAAACTGTTCTAGGCTCATAACGAGCAGACACTTCAAAAAAAAGGCAAGGAGGCCACAGGCATGTCGCGAAATTTTCAGCAGCTATCCGTATCACTTCGCCAACTTTTTCCAAATGCACAAATCTTGGGTGCCGATGACATTCGGTGTGGTGCATGCCTTGCTAGCGTTGATCAAGCAGCCACTGATTGCGTGTTCGCAATAGGGTTGGATGTCGAATCCGATGCAGCACGCGATACAGTTGAGGCCATCAACTGTGGTGCAAAGGCAATTCTCACGGAGCAGTTCCTCCCCTCGAGTGTCCCTCAATGCATCGTTCCCGACGTACGCGAGGCGTATGCTCAACTTTGCCAAGCCTTGGCCGGCAAGCCGAGTGAAAGGATGCTGACTATCGCTGTCGTTGGTACGCATGGAAAAACTACTGCGGCTTTAATGGTAGCTTCGATGCTGAAGAAAATTGGCAATCGAGTCGCTTACTACACGACGCTGGGAGCCAGCGATGGTAAGGACGCTGGGCTTGTTGCGCATTCCGATGCGGATGCCAATCAACTGGCGCATTGGCTTGAGACCGCCGCGGACAACGAAACACCAGCTGCCGTTATCGAACTGACAGACGATATGCTTCGTTCGCACGCAGCCAGCGGAGTCGAATTTGATGTCATTTTGTTCACGGGCCTTCGAAAATCGCAACGAATCGATTCCTTGCAGGCTCGCGGTATCGAAAATGCAATGCATCGTATCGTTGGTCAATTGAAGCAACATGGGATAGTGGTTTTCAACGCAGATGATGCGAGGCTGAACCGATGGATTGAACGTCATCAACCAAACTCGATCGGATACGGCCTCGATGCCTTTGCCGATGTTCGCGGTAGTCGATTGAGCAGTTTGCCGGGCGAACAATCGCTTATGGTATCGGCTGGTAATTGTGTCACGCCCATCACTAGCCTACTGCTCGGGGATCACAATGCTCGACACATGCTCGGGGCGACCGCCGTTGGTTTTGCTTTCGGCTTGGAGCTCTTTGAGATCGTCCAAGGGATCGAGCGATTGAACAAAATCCCAGGTCGATTGCAGCGGGTTCCTAACTCCACTAGTTGTCCCGTCTACATCGATGGCGCTGATCAAGCGGATCGATTGGCTGTGGCCATGCACGCACTCTCGAAGCATGGATGTCCGATCATTTGCGTGGCCGAGGTGCCAGAAGCCGCTACTCCAGAACAGATGGCCGCTTACGGACGCGTTTTAGAGCGTTCGGCAACGCGTGTGATTCTGACGCAAAGCCGACAATCGACGCGAAGTGGTCAAAAAGCAATGTGGCAAGTTTTGGACGGTTGTGAGTATCCCTCTGCGATTCAAATCGTGCCGAACCGAGAGACAGCGATCGAATTGGCGATTCGAAGTGCAGAATCGGGCGAGCAAGTTCTGTTGGCAGGTTGGGGTGCGAATCGATGGACCAACGATCAGACCAAGGATTTGAAAAACGACATGGAATGCGCTGCCACCTTGCTCGCGAGCATGCCCAGTAAACCTGTGGAAAGAATCGCCGTTGAGCGATCGCCACGACTCCGTCTGTTTGGCGGTGCGGCGTAGACTTCATGGTCGCACCCGGCAGGTGCGACCCACCGTGGGTTACTCTTGCCGAGAGTGACCAAGAGCTGTCTATGCAGCCAAAAAAATCCTTCACGGCGTTGGGCGTGCCACACGGGATGCAGTGGAGACCATTGATCCACCATCTACGAAACACCGTCCGAGGGTCCCCACGGATCGACATTATTGAGTTTCTTTGTTTGCAATTCGCGATAGAGGTCGGGTAGGTCCAATCGCGTCAGCACATCCGGTAGCAAGGCGGCGAACGGCCAATGATACTCTTCTGTCTCGGCCAACTCCGCGAACGAGCCAAGGGCATTTTTGAGTGTAACTTGTTTAACGCTATCGCTTAGGATGGCTGCAAACGTTGCGGGGAGCGATCCCCAACCCTTGCCGGCAAGATGGATCTGGCTGTGTCCTTGATCCGCAAGCCAAGCGACGACTCTCAATACATCGAAGGTGCGTTGTCCCAAATAGGGTTTGTCAAGCATAAGGCCATGAGCAGCCAAAAAATAGTCGCTGCCGTAAGGGTTGAGAAAGGTATTAGCTCCGCATGTGTCTGGCTGCGAGTCCCCGATTCCTCGGACGTCGCATGCAAAGAACGCGGCATCCGGCTCGGACTTGCGCAATTGTTCGATCAGTGGCTCATCTCGCAATTCAGCGTCGGCGGATCGATGTGAAACATAGAGTACGGCCCGAATCTGACCGCGTGGCGGGCGAGACATGAGTTGGTCGTCAAACAAACAGGTAACCAGTGATTGTATGCCTGGTTCGGTTTCGACCGCGTAAGTGCAGCATCCTTTGGTCGGATACTTTCTGTCGCCAATGCCTCGGAGAATGCGGTATTCGGGAATAGCCTGAGTGTCCGCCGGCATCTTGAGCAAATCTCTTGCAACTTGCTTCAAGGTGTCACCGCTAATCTCGGCGCGTGATTTCCCGAGTGCTTGCGACGTTTCACGCGTAAAAGAGAAAAGCGTTCGCGGCCCTAAGTCACTGATCGTTCCACGCGGTGTGCACCAAAGGGTTTCGTCTTTTTCAATGACAAGTGGTGGTTCTGCTTGCGCGTTAGAGATGCCAGTTTGCTTGTTGAAAAACCGGTACATGGCTTCACGATTTTCTTGCGAATAACCGTGATACGTCGGGCCGACATAGAGTTCGATGTTTTCAGGTTTGCCTAGCAGCGTGTACAGTTTCTTTAGTCGATCGAATGCTTCGGTGGCACCGCGGACATCGAAGTAGTCCCGTTCCTTGGCAAGAATTACGATCGGCTTCGGCGCAAGCGCCGCCAGAAAATCAGAATGATCGAGTCCTAACGATAGGACGCGTGGCGGGCATTGTTCGGTGTCCGCAGGTAGTTCGTTTTCGGCGTTGCGTCGAAATGTCGTTATGAAGCACGCGGGTGCGGCCATGGTCCAACGGTGCTCAACACCACACAACCAAGTAGTCTGCGTACCGCCTCCTGAGTTGCCGGTGACGCCAACATGTTTCGGGTCTACCTCGTCGCGCGTGAGTAAGTAGTCGAGAGCTCGCACTCCATCCCAAGCAAACCATGCCCCCAAGAATTCGCCGACGAGAGCTTGCTGATTGCCCATCTGGATATGTTCGCCCACGCCCCCTTTGTATCGCGATTTTAAGTCAGGCGTCAAATACTGAAATCGTTCCCCCTGGCCAACTGGATCGAAAATCAAAACGACGTAACCCATCCGAGTCAGCCCTTGTGCAAAGGACTGATAAGACTCTTGAGCTTTTCCATTGGCGGAATGGCCGCAAGTGCCTACGACGCCTGGCAGCGGAAATTTGCGACCCTTTGGAACGTATAGATTCGCGGTTACGAAATAACCTGGGCGGCTTTCGAAAATCACATTTTCAATGCGATACAAATCTCGTTCGATGACGCGCGTGGTCCGAGCATTGAGGGGCGTCCTGTCTGGGACTGGGCCAAAGCATTGCCGTATGCGATCCTGGCATGACTTCACGTAGGCGGTTGCATCGTCTTTGGTACGTAAAGTCTCGCGCAATGCGCTGCCACGTTTCTCTGCCTCTCGCACTTGTGCAACTAACCATTCTTGCACCATGCGAGGGAACCGTGTGAGAGACTCAAACTCGGAGGCAGTGGGCAAATTCTCGGATTCGGCCGCAGTGCATGCAACAGAAAGGCGGCTTGGTGAAAAATGCAGTCCGACGAAGCCAAGCCCTGACGCCAAAACAAAGTCGCGACGGCTGGTGTTTAGAAATGCCATGATGAAAGAATCTTATGTTAAACGGGAAGGGGATCCTGCCTGTAAAAGCCGCTTGATTGCGGTATACTTTACACAATCCGTTATGGACAGGATACGATTGTCCATCCATTCAGACGTTTGATTACGTTTTGGTTCATTTTGGAGGTTGAGAATGTCCCGTTTGTTGTTTCTTCCCTGTTTACTATCGATGGTCACTATGGTTCTTGCTGCAGATTCGTCAAAAGATGGAAAAGTCACTACTAAAGTCTTCTTCGATATTTCGATTGACGACAAAGACGCCGGAAGGATCGTAATGGGTTTGTTCGGCGACGACGTCCCGAAAACCGTTGAAAACTTCCGTTGTCTGTGCACCGGAGAAAAAGGAAAAGGTGCATCGGGCAAACCGTTGCACTTCAAAGAAAGCATTTTCCATCGCGTGATTCCCCAGTTCATGTTGCAGGGCGGTGACTTTACACGAGGAAATGGAACTGGCGGAGAGAGTATTTACGGAGAGAAATTTAAGGACGAGGCGTTTAAATTCCGTCATGACATGCCAGGAATATTAAGCATGGCGAATGCAGGTCCGAACACAAACGGATCCCAGTTCTTCATCACCACCGTTCCGACAGCACATTTAGACGGCAAGCACGTTATCTTCGGTCGGGTTATCGAGGGCATGGACGTCGTTACGAAGATCGAGGGCTTTGGAAGCGGTTCCGGAGCGACTAAAAAAATCATCCGCATCAAAGACTGTGGTGAATTGAAGTAATCGCTGTTGCCTAAAGCCGTTCTATTTTCCATAAGAGTTGCGGCTCAATCCCCAACTCGAGCAGGGGCGTGCCCCTGCTCAACGTTGCGATCCGTTGCCGAAACGGCCAGCGATTCGTTTTGGAACGTACGGTATGCAAAATGCACCAAGTTGTTGCGGTTTTTGTGTAACTGCCAAATCGCAAGTCATGAAGGATTCTTTCAATGCTGCTCTATTTGCTTTTTGTGGTACCCACCATGCTGCTCGCGCTTGGTGCGCAATGGATGATTCGTTCTGCGTATCAGCGTACTAGCCAGATTCCCGCCAGAATGAATGGTGCGATGGCCGCCCGGCGAATATTAGACGCCAACGGGCTGCAGAACATTCCAGTCGAACAAGCCCAGGGTCAACTTTCCGATCATTACGACCCGTCCGCGAAAGTAGTTCGATTGAGCCCCGATGTCTACCAAGGCTACTCGTTGGCTTCGGTCGGAATCGCTGCTCACGAAGTTGGGCATGCCATGCAAGACGCCAAGCATTATGCACCGCTCGTGGTACGAAATCTAGCTGTACCGGTGGCTGGATTCGGCAGCTCTCTTAGCAGCGTGTTTTTTTTCGCTGCGATGGGATTGGGTGCTTTTGGGATGGGAAAATTGGCCGCTGGTGCAATGATTCTGTTTGTTCTCGGATTCTCATTCACTGTCCTATTTCAACTAATCAACTTACCTGTTGAGTTCAACGCGAGTTCTCGAGCCAAAACAGAATTAGTCTCGCTAGGAATAATCAATGGTCAAGAACTCGCGGAAGTGAGCAGTGTGTTGACTGCGGCTGCAATGACCTACGTGGCAGCTACACTACAAGCCGTCGCGACGTTAGCATACTACCTTTTACAGTTCGTACTT
>JAYVBW010000707.1:0-1979 GCA_043750255.1 Pirellula sp. | reverse complement strand
GCCTCATCCAACGTTGGCTCCAGATAAGCAGAATTCGCAAGTTCAATAAGTTGCGGCCAAAGGCGATAGCTGGTTAGTACTCCCAGTAGTCGTTCCCGGCCGAGCGAAGCACTTCCACGTCCGCCCAAGGTGTTGTACTTAGGATGGCGCGGTAGTTCGATCATGTTCTTCGCAAGCTCCACCGCTTCTCGAGCACGTCCTATCAGCATTAAGTCGCGAATGAGCCATTCATTGTTGTGCGCGTAGTTGTGAATCTGGTCCGGCATGACTTGATCTCGCATCATGTGAGCGTGGTCAACCCGCGCAGATGCCTCTTGTTGCCATGCTGCGTCCGCATAGCGATGCAGTCGGGAGTAGGTATGACCAGGCATATGCCACATGTGCGCGATGCCAGGAGCGCTCGGACCACACTTGGCTGCAGCATCAATGGCAAGCTTTTCCTTTTTGTTGTCCCAAAGATGGATACGGAAGTGATGTGCCGGATGTTTTGGATTAGAGCGGAATATGTCCGACAAGATTGCATCGATTGCAAAGTAACTTTGAATTTCGTTGCCAGCGCTGTTATTTTGCCAATATTGTAACACCAACATCGCTTTGAGTTCGATGTCGTCCGGGTAGTCGTATGCAATCCCCTCAAGATCTTTGACATATTGCTTCAAGCGTTCTGGTCGATCCTTTTTGTTTTTTTCATCGGCGAGTTTTTTTGCCGGAGTTGCGGACTTTTTCTCTGCTCCAACTTCCTCTTTGGGTTTCGAAGCATCGCTTTCGCTGGGCTCTTCTTTCGTATCTTTGACACGTTTGTTCCAAGCTTCGATAAGCCGCTTTTCCTTACTCGACGCCTTGTCAATTTTTTCCATTGCCTGCTCAATAAATCCCTTCGATCTCAAAGGGTTTTCGATATTGGCCCGCGCCATGCCCCAGTAAAGGATCGAACAATCAGGATCGAATGCGGCCGCTTGGCGAAACGATCGCTCGGCTTCGAAATACCAAAAACCGTGCAACTGCACGATGCCTTGATCAAAGAAGCGTTGCGCCATCGGGTTCTTGGTCGAAATCTCCCAATGAACGTTCCCCATTCCATTCATCAGATACGCTGCTTGCCTTGGCCCCTCATTGAAGGCCTCCCCATGAACAGAATGACCTGGCTCAGCAATCCGAAGGTCCGATCGTATCGTATCCTCAGCCCAAATTTTGGCTGAAAAAGCGATGAAGATGAGCAAAAACAATCTTAATGGAATCGAGGTAGGCATAGCATTCGTAACAAAGTAGTTGGTAAGGTGGGTTAGCACATTGTAACTACTCCTCGTTACGGAAGTTCACCGCTATCCGGTAATTGTGGCTCGGCTGACATTACGCATGCGTGCGATACCGCATGTACCATAAAAGGCACGCGATCGTCTTTGCGTCAGCAATCTTCTTGTTTCGAAACAATGTATCGATTTCGGACCAGGACAGAATGATGTTGTCCATTTGCTCGCCAGCTTCACGGGCAGTGTCTCCCAGCGAGAGGCCCTCGGCAACATAAAAATGCATTTTTTCGTCGAGGATCCCAGGCGACATGGCCAGCGTGTGAATGTGAGTCATTCGCTCGGCTCGATATCCTGTTTCTTCTTGAAGCTCTAAATGGGCGGTCTCAAGAGGGGTTAAAGATTTATCCAGCGTTCCAGCCGGCAACTCCAGATGCCAACGATTTATGGCAACGCGATATGTTTGGATCAAGCAAACTAGGTCGATCTCTACCAAGGGCAGGATCACAACGGCACCCGGGTGTCGAACAATGTTGCGAACCAAACGCGTGCCGTCGGGAAGGTATTCTTCGACCTCCTCGATTGCGAACCGTTTGGCTTGAAAGATCTTCTTCGGTGGGCGAATCGACATTAGCTGGCAATGCGTCTTGCGTTTCCATCTTCAACCGACTCGTCTTCATACCGGAACTGCATTAAGAAGGCATCCTCGGGAGTGTCTTCATAAAACGATTT
>JAYVBW010000706.1:0-3581 GCA_043750255.1 Pirellula sp. | reverse complement strand
TGGTACGTTCTCCTTTCGACGGTATCGTCAATGAGTTGTTGAGACATAAAGGAGAATGGGTCCGCAAAGGGGATCCGATCGTCAAGATCACGCGTATGGACAAACTCATGGTGGAAGGTTTTCTTGATTCCCGCGACGTGTCGCCTCATTCGGTGATTGGTGCTTCGACCAAACTGACTATCGATTTGACGAATGGGTCTACAGCTAAATTTCAGGCTTTGATTATTGAACATCCTTCGCCGAAGATTGAACTCGATGGGAAGTTTCCCGTTTGGGTAGAGATCAAAAATAGATTAGTTGAAGATCGAAACGCACAGGAGCAATGGCTCATCCGTCCCGGCATGAATGGAACGATGACGGTCGAATTGAATTGACAAGACCTCGCCTTAAAACGAGAGATCGCTGATATGCCGACCATTACCGACGTTTTTGATTCTACTCGTGAGCGACCGCTCGGCTTGCGTTGCCGCACGGACCTTGTCATTGTGCAACAAGTCTACCGCGACGAAAAATTTTGGTTAATCAAAGACCCGTTAGAAATGGAATTCTATCGATTGAATGACGAAGAATATAACGTCTTGAAAATGGTGGACGGTAAGCAAAGTTTAGAGGACATCAAGACGACTTTCGAAAGTAGGTTTCCGGCGCAACGCATCACTCATCGAGAGTTGCAAACCTATATATCCGATCTTCACAATAAATGCCTGCTAGCTTACAGCGACCCAGCAGTCGGCTCTCAATTGATCGACCGCGCCAAAGAGAAGCGAAGGAAAAAGCAATTACAAAATCTCGGTAGCATCCTCTCGATTAAATGGCGAGGAATCGATCCCGATCGCTTCCTCGATTGGTTGACACCCAAAGTCGGATGGATGTTTTCTTTCTCCGCAGTACTTTGTTCGCTATTGTTCATGGCGGTTGCGGGCTTATGGTTGCTCACGCACTGGAGTCTATTTTTAGCGCGTTTGCCGGCATTGACTGAGTTTTTGCAACAGAGGAACTGGCTCCTTTTGGGATGCGTCATTGTCGTACTGAAGATCTTGCACGAGCTTGGACACGGTATTAGTTTCAAACGGTTCGGTGGTGAATGCCATGAAATCGGCGTTATGTGGATGTTATTCATTCCTACACTCTATTGCAGTACTACCGATTCTTGGCTCCTAAAAAGCAAATGGAAACGAGCAGCTATTGGAGCTGCTGGGATGTACGTTGAGCTAACTATTGCCTCGTTTGCAACCTTTGCCTGGTGGTTTAGTGAACCAGGGACTTTAAATTTGTTGTGCCTCAACATCATGGCCACCGGTTCACTCAGCGTGCTGCTTATCAATGCTAATCCATTCTTGAAGTACGACGGATACTACATACTCTCTGATATTCTAGAATTGCCCAATCTTCGTGAGCGGGCAGGGAAGATGACTCAAGCGTGGTTTTTGAAATATGCTTTGGGAGTCGACGAGCCAGAGGAAACAAACAGCCGTTTGGACACGAAATCCACGCTGGTACTATACTCTGTCGCATCCTTTGTTTTCCGTTCGGTTTTAGTCTGCACAATCTTCTTGTTCATGTTACAACGACTGAATCCTTTCGGGCTTGGGTATGTCGGGTTAACTCTAGGATGCATGTCCCTGGCATCCCTAATTATTCCGGCCCTGTGGAACCAATACCAATTCTTCAGAATACCTGGACGATTGCATCGCATTGAAATGAAACGATCGCTACCAGCCTTAGCCTTGATTAGTGTACTGGTAGTTCTCGTGCTTGGTTTGCCTCTACCTCATCACGTCACTTGCTCTTTTACCATTCAGCCACAAGGGGGCCAGGCAGTATATGTTAAGCACAGCGCCATACTAAAGTCCGTTAAGGTACTGCCTGGCCAGCTAGTTACAAAAGGCACTTTGATCGCTGAGTTGGAGAATGTAGAGACGCTTCTTAAGGTATCCAAACTGAAAGGTGAAGGTGAGGAACTCGCAGCGGAATTGCGTTTCTTGGAACAAAGTCGCAACGCAGCGCCTACTGCAACTAAGCGAATCAAAGAATTACGGGAGACACTGGAAACGAATCATGCCAGCCTGCGAAGTCTCGAAGAGATCGTCTCGAGTTTCCTAGTGGTTGCTTCGAGAGATGGACAAGTCATTCCAGAATGGACCAAGCGGGGACGTGAAAACGGAGTCGAATTGGGAACCTGGTACGGTTCTCCTTTAGCGAGTGAAAACCTAGGGACATCATTCGAAAGTGGGGAAAAGCTCTGCACTATCGGGGATCTAAATCGCTGGGAAGCAGTTCTAGTGGTGAACGAACATGATATTCGGTTCGTGAAAGAAGGACAATCTGTCAAGTTGCTACTGGACTCGTTAGCGAATACGCGGATCGCAGGCCAAGTCGAATCGATCGCGAAAAAAGAGTCGGAGCAGGTACCAGGTAGCCTTTCAAAGCAATACGGGGGCGGGATTCAGTTGCAGCCCCAGACAAATGCAGGTGATGGAAATCGTCGTCCCGCCGAAGAGCATTTCGAAGTGCGGGTAACGCTTCCCGACAGCAATTTCCCACTTAGCTCTGGACTGCGGGGCAAAGCACAGATTTGTGTAGATTCTAAAACTATCTATGCAAGATCGATGATGTATTTTTATAGAGTCTTTCAAAAGGCTTTGTGATCTGTATTGAGTGCAGACGTTTGAATATACTTGAGCGCTTCGGCAGGGAATTGGCTGCGAGCGACGTATGATTCAATATTTGACAGCACATATAAACCGCTCATATTTCCCGTTGGCATGCCGCATGATATCGTTCACATGGCGATATGAAAAAGAGTATGGCTGGCCGAGAGCATTGCAAAGAACCTCAGTAAGTTGACTTTCCTGAGTCGAGTTTGGCTTTTGGGGAGCGACTGCTCGAACTTCGATCTGATCCCTTGCGGTTTGCACCAGTTGGAGTTCTTCAATTCCTTCGATACCCGACCAGTGGCTGCGAGAAACATTTGGCCAGAATTTTTTTCCATCCAACCCTATGGCCATATTCCTTTCGCGGCCAATCAGACGCTTAAGCGTTGGGGCACCTCTACCACAGGGACATGGTTCACCTACCTCTGCAAAGTCTCGATTCGCGTAGCGGATCAGAGGCATCGCGAAGTTATGGAGCGAAGTCAAAACCACGCGGCCAATCTCGCCAGGACCGCAATGTTTTCCGTCAGCATTCAAAACTTCGACTAGAACAGATTCTGACTGACAGTGGTAGTGGTTAAATTCTGGGCACTGCAACGCGATGTAGCCTACTTCCTCGCAACTGTACATGTCGGTGACCGTCGTTGCCCATACTTCACGGCAGTCTTCGCGAACTTCTGGCAGTAGTAGCTCGCCGTAGGTAATGATTCCACGCAGGCTTGAGAGCGTCAGATTGTTTCTCCGGAAGTATCCTGCCAGGCGCATTACATTGCTTGGATAAGCCAACAAATATTCAGGTTCGAGTTCGATCAACAACTTTGCCTGCGATTCAATAGGCATGAGATGAAAGAAAACAGTCGACGGACCGGTGTCGTAGATATAACTGGGCGGAGGTCCCCATGAATCAGCATGATGCACAGCCAGCGG
>JAYVBW010000705.1:0-19477 GCA_043750255.1 Pirellula sp. | reverse complement strand
TGCCTTGCAGACCTTCGGACTAACGATTGCGATTTCTTGACCCTTGGCCAATATTTGCAACCCGGTCCGAAATACTTGCCGGTCGTTCGCTATGTCCCGCCAGAGGAATTTGACGAGCTGCAATGGATTGCCAAGTCGATGGGATTCAAAAAAGTGGCATCCGGACCATTCGTACGAAGCTCCTACCATGCTCGTGACATGGCAGAAACAACCTAGCGATTTGAACCACTCCTAATCCTTAGGAATCACTTTGCTCAGGAAGGGCAACGTCTCGGGAAGAATCTTTACCGAGGTGCTAAGACGCATTGGGACGGGTGCCCCCACATCGAACTCGCACTGAACAAACGAAGCCTGCCAGCCTTTTTCCGGAGCAAGCAACTGGGCTTCGAAAATGCCATCGGCTACCTCTTTCAATTCCTTTGATTTGTAGGCTTTTCCGATCGTATCCACTCTGAAATCGCGAGAGTCTGGATTCACGGCTTGCCATAGAACCACTCGCGTTGGTTGTGTTTTGCATTGCACCTGCACCTTATTCTTATCGTCGAACGTCCAAACAAACTCGGGTCGGGCTGTGCCGTGGACAATGGTGTGGTGAAATGCGATCAAAGTTTCGAGAGCATTGGAGTCCTTTAATGAATGCTCCGTATTGGGAACGTAACACAGGTGTTTCTCGCCAGGAAGATCATCGAAGTAGAACTGCGATGAGTCTGGACAAAAGAATTGGTCACCCGTTGCGTTCACTATGCACTTCGGCATTGTGAATCGATTTCGATAAGCGAACGGGTCTTCAATTTGCATGAGTTCTTTATAGCGTTTCTCGTCGCGGCGTTGCATGATGCGATGGTCCACATACTCGTCAATAGCTGGCGCCCAAAATCCATAGGCACCATAGTGGTGTCGCATCGAAACATCCAGATTGAGAACGTCGATTACCATCGGAGCAATGGCCACAACGCGTTTGTCGACGGCCGCTGTCATCCAGGTAGTCCATCCTCGTTTCGAGCCACCAGCAACCACAAATTGGTTTACTGTCATTTTGCCACCTGCGTCACTCGCCATGAAAGCTTCGACGGTATCCATGGCGCGAACCACAGCCTTGGTCATCGGCCCTCTGGCAGGCCATCGTTCGTCGCCTGTCTTGATGTACTGGTCCCAAGTGTAGCCGATCAAGTCGTCTTCGACACGAGATTTACCGTCGCCATGAAAAATCAATGGTTGATTAGGAACTTGCTTGAGTTCGGCAACAACACTTTTTGTGCCTGCTGCAATGGCAGCAACTCTAGCATCCAATCCCTTGGGCGCTTCGCCGCCGTTTCCGCCCCCTCCAATGAACATCAACGCTTTATTGGATGTAACTCCCGTCGGTTTGAAAACAGTTAGCCAGTGTTGCCAGACTGGCCGATCTACTTCGCTGGGTTTGAGCCAGGTCTGGGATTTGAGATCGATGACGAAAAGTGTTCCAGCAGGTGTCACCTGGGAACTTACCAAATCCCATCGATAGGTCGCATCCGGGGCTGCAACATACCGATCGATTGATGTAAGCTCAGTGTTGATCACGGCATGGCTGACGGGATTCGGGTCGAGTTGCGCGCGATCGCGGCTCGCAGTCTCCTGTGCATTCGCATGTAGTGAAACACCCAAACCGACAAACGTCATCAATAATAGACTATTCAAACTGCGCATGCACGGTACTCCAAAGCGGGAGATGAGAGTTGACATTGTTACGACTTCAATAAACTGAACTCTAGTCTACTGTGCCCGAACCTGTGACTCAATGACTACCAGGGTTTCATTCCGGAATCCGCGAGACTGCCATGATCTGTTGCGCGAGCCGGATTCCTGTCGCCTGAATCAGGTCGGATGGGATTCGCGGACCGTTGGATAAATAGCTGATGGGCAACGAACTACTTTGCAAACACGCAAATAACTCGCCCAAACCACCTGATTCATCAAGTCGCGTGAGAATCATTCTATTGGGATTGAGCCGTTCGAAGGCTTGCTCGTATCGGAGAAACGATCGAATGTTGCAGGTGCTTGGAATAACCAGATGCGTTTCTGTGGGCTTGGTTGCCGCTAAAAATTGATTCACCCGATCCATCGATTCCGTATTGGCCGGCGAGCATCCGCACGTATCAATCAGAACAAAACGACAGCCAGCGAAGCCCTCCATGCACAAAGTCACCTGTTCGATTGAATCAACAAAATCAAATTGCCAACCAAGTACTTCAGCGCAATTTTGCAATAGGTGGTTCGACCCTAAGCGCTCGGAATCTGTGGAAAGCACTCCGACGGAATGTCCGCGCTGCATCGATAGGTTCGCAGCGAGTTTCGCGAGCATAGTTGTTTTTCCAGCGCCAGATGGGCCTACCAATGCAATGACCTGCTGTCGTGAATCGTCCAACACGACCGGCGGTGCGATATGAACCAAATCGCGAATCAAGCTTTGAAGTTTGGAGCGAAGTGTCCAAACATCTTGCATCACGAAGGGATCCATGGAATATCGGGTGGCTTCAATCCAGTGACGGACTATGTCTGGAGCGATTCCTGCCGCGATGAGTTCTTGATGAACCTGTCTAATCACACGCTCTGGGCCATCGAACTCAATCGGTACTGCTATTGAGTCACTAAAACTTAGACTGCTGTTGTTTGCTACCCCAGCGCCTTGGTCCGGTACTTCGGCTATAGATACGGGGAAGTTTTTAACTGCTAAATTTTGATTTGGCTCCGTTTGCCCTTCAATATCCGATACGTTCTGCTCGGTGTCACTGGGCTGGAGATCTTTAATTGTGGTGCTAGCAGTCACTTCGATTCGAGAGCGTCCGAAGATCCCGTACCGTGCAGCCTTTGTTTCCAAAATCGAAGCGTCCGGACCAAATTCGGTCCTAATTTGATGAAACGCATCCTGCAGTGTTCTTGAGCGAAAGGTTTTGATATGAATGGGAGAGTTCATCTTTCTAGTACTCTTATCTTACTGGTCACTGACCATTGCGATGGATTCGACGCTCGTATCTCTCGATATTTCGTTGTAGCTCAAAACGCGGAGGTCAGGCAACGCTTCATGCGTTATCTGCCGAAGCGGTACTCGAATCTTTGGACTGACGACAACACATCTCGGCTTTCCAAGCTGGTCTAGTTTCTTTAGTTGATCGGCGATTCGATTGCATGTTTTGGAAATGGAGTCGGGCGACATACGGATGAAGATACCGCGGTCGGTCTGTTCGGTACCTGCTGCGATCCGATCTTCCATTGCCGGGTCGAGAGTAATCACTCGCAACACACCAGAACTGTCGCGATAACGGTGCGATATGGTTCTAGCCAATCGATGGCGAACATATTCTGTTAACCA
This sequence comes from Pirellula sp., assembly GCA_043750255.1. GTDB lineage: Bacteria > Planctomycetota > Planctomycetia > Pirellulales > Pirellulaceae > JBKCUI01. The sequence goes on along the minus strand of JAYVBW010000705.1, from coordinate 16,131 downwards.
AATCGGATCCTTGATCCGATGTGCATAATCGCCGAGCGTTTCGAGGATGATACTAAGCTGCCGAATGGGAATATCTTCGCGAAGTAGGTTTTGAAGAACTTGCTGAACCTCTGCAAGTTTCATTTGCCCTGGTATCAACTCATCGACAACGGTCGAGGACGACTTCTTGAGTTGATCGATTAGCTGTTTCGTGACTTCGCGAGTCAGCAGTTCATCTGCATGCTTCCTGGCAGTCTCTTGGACATGCGTTGCGAGGACGGCACCGCACTCGACAACTTGGTAACCGTAGATCTCCGCTTGCTGACGGTTTCTCGGATCGATCCAAACGGCTCGTTTCCCAAACGCGGGATCGGTGGTCTCGTCACCCAAAATTGAGCCCTTGGTTAGGCCTGTGTCGATCGCTAACAATCGATCAGGTCGTAGAGTGCCGGACGCGATTCGGTTGCCAGCCATTTCAAGTTCATAGGAATACTCAGGCAAACTCATTCGGTCCTTGATACGGACCATGGGTAGCAGCACGCCCATCTCCGTTGCAAGTGTGGCTCGCACCGTCGAGATCCGTTTCATGAGGTCGCCGCCACGATTTGGATCTGCCAGTACAATCAGCTTGGCTCCCAGTTCTAGCCGTAACGGGTCGACTTCTAAGTAGTCTTCGACTTTCTTTTCAGGCAGAGCTTTCTTGGCATTGTCAGCGTCTTGGCCTTTCTTCTGGACCAATTGTGCGTCTTGTTTTTTCTGTCGTTGCATTATGAGTGCCAACCCAATACAGCCGCCCCCCATGGTTACCATCGGGACCGCAGGAAGCTGCGTAAAGGTCATCAAGAGCAAGAAAACGCCAGAGATAATCAACGCTTGAGGACGCGAAAAGATCTGTCGCAGAAACTCGCCGGAGAAATCCGATTTTTGTGTACTTCGAGTCGTTAGCAATGCGGCTGCCAACGAAATCAAAAACGCTGGCACTTGGCTTACCAGTCCGTCACCGATGGTAAGCTTCGTATAGACGTGGGCTGCTTGCGCAAGCGTCATGCCAGAGTACATGTACCCCATGTAGAGACCGCCAACAATGTTGAGCAGGGTGATCGCGATACCCGCGATTGCGTCTCCGCGAACAAACTTACTTGCACCGTCCATCGAACCGTAAAAATCTGCTTGTTTGGTGATTTCCTCACGGCGGCGCTGCGCTTCTTTTTCGTCGATTGCACCCGCGCTCAAGTCGGCGTCAATAGCCATCTGACGTCCTGGCATTCCGTCTAAAGCAAATCTAGCTGCAACTTCGCCAATTCGCGATGCACCTTTGGTAATGACGATGAAATTGATCAAAAAGATTATAATGAATAGGACGATCCCGACCTCGAGGGAGTCACCCGACACGAACTCACCGAAGGCTTGAATGACGTGCCCAGCAGCGTCGATTCCTTCCGTGCCTGTCCGTGTCAAGATCAATCGCGTCGTGGCTAAATTCAAAACCAGCCGCGAAAGAGTCGTAGCAACCAACATCGCCGGAAAAATATTAAATTCAAGCGGAGATTCGATGTAGATCGTCGTCAAGAGGATGACGACCGCAATTGCGATATTCGCGGAAAGCAGCACATCGAGCAATGCCGGGGGGAGCGGAACCAGAATTACAACTAGACAGGCGATGATCCCAATCGGAACAATTGCATGCCTGTGGCGTAGAAATAATTTGGTCCAAAAATCCATCCAGGGTTTTCCTGCCTTCGAGAACTTTAGAAAATCCGACAAGTATTCGGAAAACTAACTAGGTTTCCTAGCTGATGTCTATATCGTTTTCCTGAACCGGACGATAACGTACGGGATCAAGTGCCCAAAAACGGATTTGGATTTCGCACTATTCAATCGATAGCATTAGCTCTTACGACGAATTCGGCGAATGGCTTCTAACGAATCGCCTCAAACCATCCAGTACCCCGTTCTTTCGCCCAGGTTTTGGCACGGAATGCCATCGAGAGTTTGGCTACCCTTACTTTTCAAAAATTCGTTCCGTATATCCCCGTCGCGGTTGCACATTGCATCGGGCGTAACCGGGTTCATGCCTATTTCCGATCTCCTCGGACTGGTTCAGCATTCAATTTTCGGGCACCGAATCGCTCAGACTAAACTTGCAGGTCCGCCACTATTTATCCTTGGCCACTGGCGAAGTGGCACGACACTGCTTCATGAGCTTCTCGGTTTAGATGACCGGTACGCGTCTCCAACGACGTTTCAGTGCTTTGCCCCCTCTCATTTTCTTCTGACGGAATACCTTGTTTCCAAGTACGGTAAATGGCTGATTCCAAATAGGCGGCCCATGGATAACATGAAGGCCGGATGGTCTTTGCCACAAGAGGACGAATTTGCTCTCATGAATCTTGGCGCTCCGACTCCGTACTTGAGACTCGTTTTTCCGTGCCATGACTACCCATTCCAAAGTACGCTCGCATCCGACGGCTTCAGTGCCAACGACTTAGAACGGTGGAAATATTTGTTCGATTGGTTTTTGAAAGCCCTAACCTTCAAAACAAACAAGCCGCTGATACTTAAAAGCCCACCTCACACAGGTCGTTTGGGCATCCTCAAATCGATGTATCCGGACGCCAAATTCGTTCACATCGTGCGAGAGCCACGCAAACTCTATCCGTCTACGATGAAAATGTGGAACTCACTCGATCAGGTTCAATCCATCCAGGTCGGGGAGTATCAATCGAAACTGAAAGCGTTCGTATTGGAATCATTGACAACGATGTACGAATCGTTTGAGAGAGATCGCGTTGGATTGACCGAGCAACAGTTGATCGACGTTCATTATGAAGATTTAGCCAAAGACCCCGTGTCCGTGTGCAAGCACATCTACAACCAACTCGAGTTGACCGGCTTCGAAAAGATTGAACCGTTGATTCAAAATCGAACACAGCAGGAAAAGGAATACAAAACCAATCGCTTTGGTTCTGCTCCCGAGGAGGACGCAGAAATCATGACCGTTTGGCATAACTACGCGACCAAGTACGGATATGCTTAAGTCGTTACCGATCGACTCCCACCTCGCATCCATATGCGAATATGTTCGAGTCAATCCGATTACGATCGTCGAAGCGCCCCCCGGCTCTGGCAAGACGACTCGTGTTGCTCCGGCTCTCATGGCGATGCCGTATACCGCTGGGAAGAAAATATATCTACTACAACCGAGACGCATCGCGGCGAAGGCGGTTGGCGAGCGAATCGCTTGGGAGCAGGATAGCCGCATCGGCCAACGAATTGGCTATCAAGTGCGTTTCGATTCCCAGGTTTCGCGAGATACACAGCTAATCGTTGCGACAGAGGGTGTGTTGCTTCGACGATTGCAGGACGACGCTGCCCTTTCCGACACCAACATTGTTTTGCTGGATGAGTTTCACGAACGGTCGCTCGATTCGGATTTGTTATTGGGAATGCTGCGTCGCGTCCAGGAGGCCTTGCGCGACGACTTGAAGATCGTAATCATGTCCGCCACACTCGATTCTGGCTTGATCCAGTCGCAACTCGGCAACGCTCCAATCGTCCGTGTCGAATCGCCCAACTTCCCGGTATTGATCCGCTATTGCTTTTCAAAACCGGATGACAACATCGTGGATTGGATGGTCAATACTATTCGAGATGTCGCCGACAATAATGATGGAGACATTCTGGCATTCTTGCCTGGTATGGGCGAGATACAACGATGCTACGATTCACTCTTGCAAACACGACTGGGCCGCGATTGCGAAGTGGTACAACTTTTTGGCGGAATGCAACTGGACGAGCAAGCGAGGGCCATCGAACCTGGCAAGGTTCGCAGGATCATTCTCGCGACCAATGTTGCCGAGACTTCCTTGACGATCGAGGGGATTAGGATTGTTGTCGACAGCGGATTGGCTCGCGTCATGCGATTTTCATCCGACGTTGGATTGGATCGCCTCTCGCTTGAAAATATTAGTCAAGCGTCAGCTACGCAGCGCGCAGGGCGCGCGGGCCGTGTTGCACCCGGTATTTGCTGTCGCCTTTGGACGGAAGCTTCCGAGCGCGCCAGAGCTGCTTTTTTAGAGCCAGAGATTCGGCGAGTGGACATCGTTTCAGCAATACTCCAGTTGTACGCCTGGGGAGAGGGCGAAAGCGATGATTTCCCTTGGCTAGAAAAACCTCGACCCGACTCTGTATCTAGGGCTAGAAGCCTGCTTGAACAACTAGGTGCGATTCATCAAGGCAAAATCACTGAAATCGGCAAGGCCATGTCGCGACTGCCGACCCACCCCCGGCTTGCTCGCATGGTGATAGCGGGGTTCGAATCGGGTTGTTTTGAGCGAACGTGTTTGTTGTCCGCGTTGCTTTCTGAGCGAGATCCGTTTGATAGACGAGAACAACGAATCGCCCCCTATCAAAACCGGTCAATGCAGACACGAGCAACCCAAAGATGGGACAGCGATTGCATCGAGCGGCTTGTTGCTATCGAAGAGTTTTTGGATAGTCGCACGAGCGAGACGCCATTCGGGACGCTTCATCGCAACGGTGTTCGATCGATTGTCAACGCTGCTCAACAACTACAAGAACAGTGCATCACCACCCTCAAGGGTTCAAGAATTCTACGCGAGCAACAACGCATGGACCAGCCTGACACGATAATGCAAGCCATGTTGTCGGGTTATCCTGATCGGTTAGCAAAGCGCCGAGTTATCGGTAAACCACAGGGATTGATGGTCGGTGGCAAGGGAGTAGCCATTTCACCCCAAAGTGGCGTGACTGAGGCTGAGTTTTTTTTGTGCATCGATATCGATGCGGGCGCTGGTGATGCAGTCGTTAGGCAAGCGAGTCGCATCGATTTGGATTGGTTGCCAAAAGATCAAATTGTTACGCAAGATGAACTCTTTTTCCATCCAAGTCAAAAGCAGGTTGTAGCGAGACGGCAAGTAAAATGGTTTGATCTAATACTCAATGAAACACCGACGGCAATTTCCGACGCGGACCAATGCGCCGCCATCCTCTGGCGGGCGGCACTCAAAAATTGGGACCAAGCGTTTCCAGTTGACGACGACCGGGTTCAAGGGCTGGTCGATCGTGTCAACTGCCTTCGCCTGTGGCTACCGAATTTGGAACTACCAGAATTGGGAGCGACGTTTATTCAAGACGTCGCCAAAGATCTTTGCCAGAATCGTCGTTCGCTGAGCGAACTTCGTGCGGCACCTTGGATCGACTGGATACAATCGCGATTCAGCAGCAGTCAGTGGCAAGCGATAGAGAAAGAGGCTCCAGCAAAGATTCAAGTCCCAAGTGGCAGTTGGATCAAGATTCAATACGCTGTTGGTAAGCCGCCGACTATGGCGGTAAAAATTCAAGAAGTGTTCTCCATGAAAGCAACCCCTAGGATCGCAATGGGGAGAGTGCCTATCCTGCTGCATCTTCTTTCGCCAAACATGCGACCTCAACAAATCACAGACGATCTTGCCTCCTTTTGGGCCAACGGTTACGCGATCGTGAAAAAAGAACTGAAGCGTCGATACCCGAAGCATGCATGGCCCGACGATCCAACGACCGCAATACCACAGCGGTCCGCGATACGTAAAAAATAGTAATTCGATCCATGCGAGACCACTAAGAATACAACTGAATGGCTTTAACGATCGCTTCCATGTCGTTGGGAACGGCTATAGCTCGGTTGGCGTAGGAAGCACGTGAAACGCCTCGGCTTCCGAGAACTTCGTTAAATTTGTCTTGATCGGTCGTATGATAAGCAACGGTTGCGGTTGGATCTTTAAGTTGGTGCCCTGTTAAAATACAAACCACGCGGTCATCCATTCCTATGACACCTTGTTGTCGAAGCAACTTGGCGCCCGCAACACTTGCCGCACTAGCTGGTTCGCAGCCGATACCACCGGCACCGACCTGAGCTTTTGCATCTAGGATCTCCTGGTCTGATACTTTGCGAACCACACCGTCGCATACTTCAAGTGCGCGCAAGCACTTTTTCAAATTGACGGGGCGGTTGATTTCAATGGCGCTCGCGATCGTGTCAGCCTTGTGCTTGGCTTTGTCCATTTCATCATAATACTGGCAGGCGATCTCCATTCTTGGCCTACCTCGGCTCCATCGGAGATTGCGATGGTTGTAGACCACGTCGAGCGTATCGGCACCGGCTGCGTTGATTACGGCCAAGCGAGGAATACGATCGATCAGTCCCAATTCCTTGAGTTCCGTAAAGGCCTTACCGAATGCGCTGCTATTACCAAGATTTCCACCGGGAACCACAATCCAATCTGGCACCTCCCACCGGAGCGACTCGAGCACACGGTACATGATCGTTTTTTGACCTTCGAGCCGAAATGGATTGATACTGTTCACCAAATAGATTCCCAGTTCCTTCGAGACTTCTTTAACCCGGGCCATCGCGTCATCAAAGTCTCCTGAAATCTGCACGGTCAAGGCACCGTATTCAAGAGCTTGGGAAAGCTTGCCATAGGAAATCTTTCCAGAGCCGATGAAGATCACGGCTTTCATCAATTGCGTGACCGAGCAATACATTGCCAACGACGCACTCGTATTGCCAGTCGACGCGCATGCTGCCCTTTTAGCACCCACCATGTGAGCGTGGGTAAAGGCCGCGCTCATGCCGTTATCCTTGAACGACCCGGACGGGTTCATGCCTTCGTACTGGAGATACAACTGCCCTTGACGAATTCCAACATAACGGGCGACCGAATTGGCCTGTTGGAGCAGCGTCTGGCCTTCTCCGACGGTAATGACGCGGTCCGCTGGCGCGAACTGAAGCAATTCGTGGAATCTCCAGACGCCGCTGAAACGCAATGGCTCATGACGTCGTGTCCACATCTGTTCGAAATCACTCATTCGCTCCGGAACCTGGATTCGATCCCAGTTGTAGACGATATCCAAGAGGTCGCCACATTTGTTGCAACTCGTCAGTGCTTCATTGATACCATAGGTTGAACCGCAATCGACGTTGATGCATTTTTGGTATGCCAAGTCCGACTTGATTCCGGCTTGTGCTGGCGAGAGTGCGATTGCCATGATGATTTGGGAGGTCAATAGGTTCTTGGGATCGGTTCAAAGCTGCAACTAGAAATCGGCATATTAGGCATGCTAAACCCGTCATTTCCGGAATATGCGTCCTGGTCACCATTTGGATATTCTGCCCAGCTTGTGGAATCTGTATAGTCTACCCCGTAATCGGACTTTTCGGATACAACCGTCGCAATTCCGATTGGACAATTTTCTATCCCTTAATCTTTATCGACTGTCATGGACGAGCCTAACCGAACCGCTGTAAGAATTCACCCTGCGATTCCAAAATCTTACTACGCAATTTTTGGATTCTTGGTGGTCGCAGGGACCTCGGCAGATTTGCTTTCAAAACAATGGGTTTTTCAATGGCGAGGGCTTCCGCAGCAAATGCAGCCTTGGTGGTTGATTGAGCCTTATGTTGGAATTGAGACGTCGGTCAATCAAGGAGCATTGTTCGGGATGGGACAGGGGCAAGGTTGGCTATTTGCAATCCTGTCCATTATTGCATTGGTCGGAATTTGCATCTGGCTATTCGTTTACAATGCAGCCGAATCCCGATGGTTGCTAGTCGCAATGGGACTGGTAACTGGCGGGATTCTTGGGAACCTTTACGATCGACTTGGATTCCCGGTAATGCCAGGCGAATATCGCGGAGGTGTACGCGATTGGATCCTGTTCAGATACCAAGAGTACGTTTGGCCAAACTTCAACATCGCCGATTCCCTGTTGGTGGTAGGGGCAATCATGCTGGCTATCCATTCGCTATTTCTTTGTCCAACGGAACGGAAAAAATTGCTCTGATGTGTTCTGGCAAGCCAATTGCTTTCTATGGGCACTTCACATCGCAATTATGCAGATACCGTACCAACGCTATCGTGTTGCTGAGTCGCCTGCCTGCCCGTCCTTTACAAAGCACGGAACTAGGTGCAACGTTCAGCGCCGTTAGCAATTCCTCAAGTGTCCCGATTTTCTGATCACGATGAAGTTGAATGCTCTTCAAATAAATTCTCGGCCGCGGAGTGCCACCGATGTAATTCAATAGCCGAGGAGTGTTTGGATAGTAGTAGATCAACGTGTCCGTCTGCCGCAAGAAAGTTTCCCATTCGCGGCGAAAATCGTCTATCGAAACGGCTTCGTCAAAGGCGTGGTGTGACAGTTCAAGATGCTTACAGAATGCCTCAGAAAGGTTATTTGTCGGCAGTATAGCACGCTCAAATCGCTCGCCGGTCCCGAGCCTTTCTGCGACCCAAACGAGCGGAGCTCGGCAACTTTTACTTTTAGCACTCGCAATGATATCGATTTCAGGAGTCATCTCTCCGTACACGACAACAATATGATCCAGGCTGTTCCTAAGTACCTTGGGAATATTAAGCGTTGTGCGCGGGCGGATTTTCCTTCGACAACTATCCTCGGATCGCGGATGCGACAGTTGGTTTGCAACCATGAAGTCAAATGCTGCAACGAGTTGCTCAAAACCCAGTGTCTCTGGCTCCAAACAACGGAGCGCGGCAACGGTTGCTTCCAGGGTTGATAGATAGGAAACATGCGGCTCGCGCCTCAGACCATATCGACTCGGTTGAGTAGGAGCCAATCGATATTTCGGCAAGCTCTGGAGCTGAGGAATCTCGCGGAAAAGAGTCTTGGTATGATGCCAAGTACCATCCAAAATAACGAGCTGCTCAGGTCTTTCGTCGTCGCTCAGATTTTCAAGGAGTTGTGATCCGATGCCCGGATACAAAAGGCCAACCGCATCGGAAAGCGGCAGTAGCGATAACGCGGTTCTTAAACCATCTAAGTGGTCGACGAAAAGTCGCGAATTCAGCAGTGAGCGACGCAAGATGCGAGCGGTATTAAACGGGTGGAACCGTTCTCGCATGTGCTGAAATATCAATACGTTCGTCCGATTATGGATCGTCGGAATTTGATTGCAAAAGCAACGGTCCATAGGTCGATAACATCCGTAACAACGAGGACGCCAACCTTTCTCCTGATGCTCGAGTTGCCCCTGCGCTTGCTGTTGCGACATTCTATTTAAGCCCAACCCCAAGTGGGCGAGCGCTCAGAGCGCCTCGAACTCCAACTTGGCCTGGATCTCTTGCAACCTTGTCGGTGAAAATCCGAACATCATTTAGAATGGGTTGTAGTTTTTGCGTAAGGACTTGGATATTTCCGGACGCAGACTGAATGTTGTTGAGTGTGTCGGTTGCTTTGTAATATAGCTGAGGATTGTCAATCAATTGGGAGACCGTTCCATTGCTGTTGTTAATACGACTCGTGAGCCGTTTCAGATCCATTGCGAGGGTGTCTAGATTTGCTAACGCCCGAACTGCATTGGCCACCAAAACTTCACTGTTCTTGCTTACAGGCTCGGTAATGTCCGCGATGTTTTTTATAGCTACGTTGGCGTTGTCAACTGCTTCCCGAATCGTATCGCCTATCCCTTCAAATTCCTTGCCCAAGCCCTCGAGGCTCGCGCTGAACTGCTCAAAGCCCTTTAGAGTCCGCTGCGTTTGAGCGAGAGTCGTCTGAGCTTCCTGGAACAGTTCCGGAAGCAAAGTTAAGCCGTTGGCGATCGCGTTTGGGATTTGGGCATTTTCAAACTGCATCACAACACGGTTAACCGTATTGACCGTTGTCTGGACATCGTTGGCTGTTGCTCTAATGGAAGTAACCATTTCCCGAACAGGGCCATTGTCCTGGCCGACCACTTCTTGGACCGAAGCACCAATCGAGTCAATACGAGCCAAAGCCCGTTCAACAGTCGTCAGTACAGGCACAAGAGTACTCTCAAGTCGCGTCAATGACTCAAATGGGTCTTTGGCAACTTCGCCTCCGTCCAGGAATGAATTGTCAGTGATGAATTCGTTGATCGCGGCAGATTCTCGTGCATCCAGAACCCCGTCCCGAGGCGTGCCCATCGTTCCGTCGAATCGTCGCAGATTAGACTCGGGGGTTGGTTCGACAAACTCGATGACAGCATCACCGGTAATGATCGAGCTACTCACAATTCGAGGCACCTCTCCCTTTCGCAACTCGACTTTGCGATCAAGTTCCATCCGGATGATGACCCCCTCGTTGCCCGGCCGAAGTGTAATGGCTGAAACTCGGCCAATTTCCACTCCGTTTTTTCGAATGGGTGTATCGACTGCAACACGCGGCGCGCTTGGGAAGTTGATGCTGACTCGGTTACGATCGACCCACAACGTAGGTACAGCACCAAAGAATGCGATCAACAACACCCCGATGATCGCGGAGGCCATTACCAACACTCCCACTCCGAAACGATAGCCACTCTCTTCCATGATTATTTCTCGTCTGTTCCGTGTTTGGAATTGGGATCCACTAAGTTGAGAGTGTCCGGATGTCCTTTGCCTTTGGATGCAAGCATTTCCATCAATCGCTCTCCAGCTTCACCATTCACGAATTGTTTGACCCTTCGATCACGGGTACTTTCGAGTTGTGCGGGCGGTCCATCGAAAAGGATCTGGGGTTCGCCAGTTTCTAACCGCGAATAAGGATACAACATGATGATGCGGTCGGCGACTCTTCGAGCGGAATGCATATCGTGCGTTACGATAATGCTGGTGACCGGATAGCGTTTTCGAGTGCGAATCATGAGTTCATTGATTACGTCACTCATGATTGGATCCAAACCCGTCGTTGGTTCGTCGTATAGAAGCAGATCTGGTTCTAATATCAAAGCGCGCGCGAGCCCGACTCGTTTGCGCATCCCACCAGACAATTGCGATGGGCGTTTTTGCAGCACATTGTTGGGTAGCCCAACTTCGGCCAATCGATCGGAGACTAGATTTTGAGCTTGTTTTCCTTTGGGAACGCCATGCTGTCGAAGCGGAAAGGCAATGTTCTGGCTAATAGTCATACTGTCGAAGAGCGCAGCACTTTGAAAAACAAAGCCGAATCGCTTCCTCAGATTTGTCATATCCTGATCATTGAGTTTCTGAATATCTTGGCCGTCGAAAATCACGCTACCGGATGTTGGACTGAGCAAGCCGACGAGGGCTTTGAGAAACATGGTTTTTCCACATCCACTTTCACCAATAATCGCAACGGTTTCCCCTTTGTTTATACTGACCGATATATCCTTGAGCACAACGTGGCGGCCAAATTGCAATGACATCCCACGCGTCTCAAGAATGGGACGAGTCGCTAATGGACTGTTGGTTGCAAGAGGTGTAAGGATCGCTTCATCCATCAAAACAGTTTTGCCCCCGTTGGCCAAATGGTGAAATAAACTGCGTCCAAGAAGATGTTGAGAACAATATCCAACGCTAGAATCATCACAAAGCTCTGAACAAAAGCGGCAGTCGCTGCTCGACCGACACCTTCGGCACCAGGCTGGCAATGAAAGCCACGATAGCAGCTTATTATTGCAATCATAGCGCCAAAAAAAACGCTCTTAAACACGCCGGTGAACAGATCGAAGCCACCGACGAAATCCCTGCTGTTCCGCAAGTACTGGGCATGGTCAATACCCAGAATGATGACACTATAAAAGTAGCCCCCTACGATTCCCATAAAGTCCGCCATGATTGTCAGCGCCGGAATCAATAGAACACAGGCCATGAACCGTGGCACAACCAAATAGTGAATGGGATTTGCGCCCATACTAGTGAGCGCATCAATTTGTTCGGTAACTCGCATTGTCCCAAGGACCGCAGCCATTGCGCTCCCTACTCGGCCAGCGAGCATAGTTGCGGCCAGCACCGGTCCTAGTTCACGGACTAAGGACATGTTGATAACAGCACCAAGCCGAGTTTCTAAACCAATGTTTTTGAATTGGTGATAGCTTTGAATGGCAAGGACCATTCCTATAAAAGTACCGGTGAGCGCCACGACCGGCAGGCTTAGTACCCCGACAGCGTAGAAATTCTGCATTAACGTCTCGCGCTTCGGACGAGCGCGAAACATCCAACCAAACATTTGGAATGCAAACAGGGAAATATCCCCGAGCGTCGTGATCCCTTGGACGACGACAGTACCCCACGCCGACATAACTCGGTACAGGCTGTTCAGAAGCCGACTCAAAATGGAGTCCATGTTCGGATACGGATCGCTTGCCATAAGAATTGAATCGACTGTTAAAAGGCGCAGCTTGAATCGACTTTGCCGGAAAAACAGATTCTACCGCATTGCCTTCGCTAGCATTCCTGCCACTTCAATTCGATTGACCAACGAGCGAGATAAAAATCCCTTTCAAGATTCCTGAACAAACCTTGATTCCCAGTGTCAACTTTCGTTGATAACGTATCGCTCATGGCTATTCGTCAGCGACGTTTACGTAAACTTTCAAAGCCGAATTGTCCTCGACCAGCAGCCGCATCATTTCTTTGTAGCCCGATAATCCATTCACTGGGCTGGTCAATATTTTATGAATGACGTTGGGAAACATGACTTCGCCAAGAGCTAGATCCTTGATTCCTGATTCAAAGTGCTCACGGTTGGCGTTGACACTACCGACCAACAGTTTGTTCCCCAGTACCCACTCGATGTTGATCTTGTCCGACGGGACGGTCGTCAATTCTTTACCGCCAGTGATACTGGTCCAAACGAGAACTCCATTGTGCCCCAACGCTTCCATCGCATTGAACGCAATGGACGACGAACCGGTGGCATCGATGATCAAATCGGCTTTGCCAACTTTTTTCGCAAGCTGTTCAAGAGTCGTTTGTGAAGTTGCGACGTAGCTCGCTTCCATTCCCTCTACAATGGAACTTTTCAGATGCGGTCCTGCGGCCCTAGCGAGCGTGTACACCTCGAGTCCCTTAAGGCGCAATATCAAAGTAGAGAGCAATCCGATCTGACCTGCACCCAGAACAAACGCTCGCTTAGGACTCCAGACTTTCATTCGTCGTTGAGCTTCGAACGCTTGATGGATGGCTTTGGCTGCACAGCTCATAGGCTCCATTAGCACATGCAAATTCTTAAGTCCTTTTGGCACGCGGACAATATAGTCCTCATGATCCACGAAGTACTCGGTTAAATAGCCATGCAGCAGATTGATTCCGCGTTCATAATAAGTCTCTTCGCTCGTCATGTCGTAGGTACCGATCTTGTCGTAGATCGAGCCACCGGGCCGGCGAACGGTTGCGGTGACATAGTCGCCAACCTTGATGTTACGAACGTTTGCACCGACGGCTTTAACGACGCCAAACGACTCATGGCCCAGAACGAGGAAGTCATCGCCGGGAGGGGGATTTCCGTACAGTGCGTCATTGATTTCACGGTCCGTGGCATCGACACCCACCTTGAGTACCTTGACCAAAATCCCCTTGCCATCCGGGATCTTGTCCATTGATGGCATTGGAATATCTCGTTCGTGAACACTATTGGGAGTACCGGGCCGAACGGCTATTGCTTTCATAACGATCAACTGTCGCGATTTTGGAGGAGGGAAGCAGTCAAAAGCGTCGAATTGTAGCTATCGCGGGCCGTTTGTCACAGCCAGCATTGCCGCAAGGTTTTTTCGCATCAACCTAACACGGGCAAGGGAGCTGAAATAGTCGGGCGGTTGGCGATCTGCGACGCAAGCGCGCGTACCAGTCCACGGCAAATATCTTCGAACGGCTTGGCGATAATAGGGTCCAACAACACGTCAGCCAACCGACCCTCGTCCGATTCGCTCCGAATTGCAATTTGAATCGGCACTTCGCCTAGGAAGGGAACACCGAGCTGCTCGGCCTTGTTTCTAGCTCCTCCTTTGCCGAAAATGTCAAATGTCTTTCCCGACTCAGGGTCCGTAAAGCCGCTCATGTTTTCAACGACTCCCAGCACAGGTACTTTGGTCTTTTCAAACATAGATATCGCTTTACCGGCATCTAGCAAGGCGACCTCTTGAGGTGTGCACACGATGACGACGCCGGACAGCGGTAGCAATTGCGACAAAGTCAACGCCACGTCACCCGTTCCAGGCGGCATGTCGATAATAAGATAATCGAGTTCGCCCCAAGCTGTGTCTCGCAGAAACTGCGTGATCGATCCGTGTAGCATTGGCCCACGCCAAACAACCGCTTGATCCTTTCCAACCAAGAAACCCATCGACATGACAGGCATTTCCCCAGATCGAATTGGCTGAATCTTTCCATCGACGATCTCCGGTCGACCCTCTAGTCCCAATAAATGCGGAATGCTCGGACCGTAAACATCCGCGTCCATCAAGCCGACTTTGGCTCCCATTCGGCCAAGTACAATTGCAATCGAAGCTGCCAGCGTACTTTTACCAACGCCACCCTTTCCCGCCGCAACCGCGATGACGCTTTTTGCCTTAAGCCCTATTTGGCCAATCGTCGGTGCCGGGCGATATGTAATGTCGAGGTGAACATTCACTCCTTTGATTCCTGGAACACATGCAAGCAAATGATCTCGCAGGGCATCTGCCGTCTCCTGGGCGATAGGCTGCATCATGGAGGTTAAACTCAAGCGGCAACCGATAACACCGTCTGCTACACTCCAATCCCCCACTTGGCCTGTGTTGGATATAGCCCGTCCACTTTCGGGCTCCTTAAAGGATTCGATGGCGATCTGAAGCTGTTGATGGATATCTGCGTCGGACATGGAGTGATGGAGTGAAGGAGTGATGGAGATGAGGAGGGGCACACGATATTCTAGCTGAGAATGGGAGACCTGCGAAGCAGCGTCGAGTTGCCAATCTCGCGTTGTTGTTGCATTTTGCGGCTTCGCCGGTTAGGAAATGCGTTGCAATGCAGTTTCGAGTTCGCTCGGCGAGGCACCTATTTCATCCGCCAGTTGCCTCAAAAAGGCGAGTAAAAATGCACTTCTACGTCTCGCCTCCTCGCGTCCAAAGTGAGTCTGCATGGTCTTTTGCAGCCCTAACAATTTGGCAAAAAAATGGTCGACAGACTGTTCCGTGTCGGCAGGCAAGCGATTTGCAGGAAAGGGCTCACTCGGATGATAAAGCCGTTGTCCCATCGCTCCGCCAGTCATTAGACAACGGGCCAAGCCAATTGCACCTACCGCCTCCAACCTGTCGGAATCTTGGACTACCTTGGCTTCGATGCTTTCGCAAGCGACGTTGGCAGAAAAACTATGCGATAAAATGCAATGCGAGATAGGACGGATCCAGTTCGCTGGGTAACCAATCTCAACCAGAAATTGCTCCGCACTTTGAGCTGCCAACGCAGAAGCCATCCGCCGCTGAGGCGAGTTTTTTGGCAAAAAAACACAGTCATGCAGCCAAGCCGCGGGCAAGTAGACATTCGCATTCGCTTGCTCCGCGCGTCCGATCCGTTTCGCATTCGCGACAACCCGGCGGACGTGATCGATTCCGTGCCCAGCGTCCGCCGATTGCATTTGTTCCTCAACCCAGGGAATAATGCGATGCTGCCATTCATCGCACCAAGTCACAAAGATTGATTCGCAGGATTGTGAGTTGTTATTCATTATTCATCTCAGACGGTGCAAAGTGCAAAAAGGGGAAAGATGCAAAAAGGGGACGCAGGTCATTTTTTGGGTTTGGTAGTTAGTAACAGTTTAGTCCTCCAAGGCATGGAATGGGGAATTTGCTAGTGATGGAGCACAACGAAGCGGCTGCTTCGTGGCGGCTGCGAGCGGCCGGAGATCCATACGCTAATCGACTCAACAAAGAATCGGGCATCAATTTGTCGAAGCCTGCATCGCAAGCGCGAGCAATGAATAAAGACGTTAATGCAGATTTTACTGTGCAGCGCGCAGTAGCAAACAGCGTCGAACTTTCATTAAATTCAACATTCGCACATGATGCATAGTCGTACGGATTTCAGCACGACTTGCGGCAGAAGTTCGCTGACGGCGTCGCCAGCGAATCCGCAGGTCAGCGGCCTGCTTACATGTCGCGAAGCACGTCCTGCGGCCTCGCAAACTTGAAGAGTTGACCGAGGAGGAGCTTAAAAAGGTGGTTTTGCAAGGAGCGATCGCATTTGGCTTCGAGACCATCCTTTGGACGGTTAGTCGTCTGCGTCGAGTCATTCAGGACGAGTTCCGGATTCAACTTTCGAAGAAAACAAAAGCGTGGATCGCAAGTCAGCCTCGACTTCATGTTTTTCATTTACCGAAATATTCGCCAGACTGGAATCCAGACGAGAAAGTGTGGAA
>JAYVBW010000704.1:0-2024 GCA_043750255.1 Pirellula sp. | reverse complement strand
GAATCTAAAGCAACCTCGCATTGTCATGATGCTGGTCAAAGCTGGCCCTGCGGTGGACGATTTGATCGAGCAAGTGCTCCCGCATCTTGAACCGGGCGACATTATCATTGATGGCGGCAACACGCACTTTGCCGACACGGAACGACGAACACAATATGTTGAAAGCAAGGGACTGTTGTTTGTTGGAGCGGGTGTATCCGGGGGCGAAGAGGGGGCATTGAAAGGCCCTAGTCTTATGCCAGGTGGAAGCAAAGCAGCTTGGGAGACCATCAAACCGATTTTTCAATCGATTGCGGCTAAAGTCGGACCTAACAATGACATTCCATGTTGTGAATGGGTTGGTCCTCGCGGTGCGGGACACTATGTCAAGATGGTCCACAATGGCATCGAGTATGGCGACATGCAATTGATCTGCGAAGCCTATTTTTTATTAAAGGAAGCTGCCGGGCTTTCCAATGATGAGCTTTACGATGTCTTTTCGGATTGGAATAAAGGGGAATTGCAAAGTTACCTAATCGAAATCTCCAGGGACATTTTCAGCGCCAAAGACGATCAGGGTGGAGACGGATTTCTCGTCGATAAGATTCTCGATGTTGCCGGAGCCAAAGGAACCGGAAAGTGGATGAGTCAACTCGCCCTGGATCTTGGAGTACCGTCGACCTTGGTCACGACTGCTGTCTATGCACGATCATTGTCGTCGATCAAAGAAGCCCGGGTTCGCGCAAGCAAGATATTGCCAGTTCCTGCAGTGTCACACAACAGCCACTTCGATGCTGCGGTCAAGAAGCTCGTTAGGGACAAAAAAGCGTTCATCGAAGCAGTACGACAAGCGCTGTATGCCTCGAAGATCTGCTCCTATGCACAAGGCTTTGTCCAATTGCAGGAAGCCAGCAAGGAGCATAATTGGGGCTTGAATTATGGCGATTGCGCGTTGCTGTGGCGAGGTGGTTGCATCATCCGAGCTCAGTTCCTCGATCGAATCAAGGAAGCGTTTGATGCGCAACCCGATCTAGAAAATTTGTTGCTATACCCTTATTTCAGACAAGCGATTGAACAGGCTCAAGAGTCGTGGCGAGCAGCGGTAATGGCAGCAACTCACTTGGGACTACCAGCTCCAGCATTTACAACAGCACTTGCCTACTATGACAGTTACCGGTTGGCTCGTTTGCCAGCGAATCTGTTGCAGGCCCAGCGGGATTATTTCGGAGCGCATACTTACCAGCGAACGGACATGCCAGGAACATTCCACAGCGAGTGGCTCGACCTGCGCAAGAAACCGACATGAGGACGCAGGCCCGGGGGCGCTAGCGGATCTGGGAAATTAGCTCTCACCGACACCAATTAATCGCGTTGAAGCTAATTCGTGTGGTAGTTGATTGAATGTACCCTAGCCATGTCCTACATTCAATGTCAGGAATATACTATCGAATGCCCAACTAGTCGTTCAATCGGGACAACCGATACGATTGGTTTCAGTAAGCGTTCGTAACGGTGTTTTAGCCATAGCGGAATTCTATCGCGGTGTCTCAAAAATCTTCGGAAATCGTTGACGCAATTGTGCCGCCGCCGCCCGCGACAGCCGATTCGTCGAAAAATTCAACACTGACATCCGTCCCTTTCCCGCCACCGTTCGTACCAGTTCTGCCGAGAGTAGCCTCGACGTTCAGATTTCCAACAGACACTATTCCAGCCGTCGTTGCAGATTCTTTGCAAAGCAAGGCATTGAGCGGATTCGACGCTCTCAACCACTTCAACGTGAGACCGCCAGTTCCTTCGACAGCTTCAGTCGCAATTCCCAGTATGGAATCAATGTCGGTTGAGCAGGAGGGGGAGAATCCGGACTCACTGTTGGATCGGTTGCTACCAATGACGTTGCGAGAAACGCCTTCGTGGCTAGTCAGTCTGGTTGTGCACGTTGCGATCATTCTGTTACTCGCATTGATCCCTTTGAGCCAAAAAATTCGGACCTCTTTCTCGTTGATGGCTGGCATGAGCGATGCCGAAGACATTGGCGAAGAAATTTC
>JAYVBW010000703.1:0-2444 GCA_043750255.1 Pirellula sp. | reverse complement strand
ATCAACGCCAATAAGCGTCGATCGTTCCCACGACGAGAAACAAAACACTGATAATCGAATTCAACTGAAAAAAGGCCAATTGCATTCTCGAAAGTGATTTGTCGGAAATCACGTTGTGTTCGTAAATAAGCAATAGGCCTATCACTACTAAGGTTGCCCGAAAAAGCCAGCCGAGTGATAACGATGGCAGTGCGAAACTTAACGACAGGGCTACGCACCACATTGCAGCATGGCAAACCGCCGCCAGTCTCAAAGCGTTGCGAACACCCAGCCACGCCGGGATGCTAAACAGACCAGCGCGACGATCGTATTCAACGTCCTGGCAAGAATAAATGATGTCGAAACCTGAGACCCAAAAAAAAACCACTAGCCCCAGCGTCAGGGCTGGCAAAATATCTATTGGATTCGCTTGCACGCTTAGACCACGCAACGCGATCCAGGCGCAAACCGGTCCTAGCATCAAGGCAGATCCAAGCCAAAAATGAACTAAGTTGGTAAACCGTTTTGCTAGACTGTAGAGAGCCAAAAAACCTAACACAGGGATGCATAGAAGTATTGGCAACACATTTGGCAAAAACAGGCAGGACGAGGCAGCGAACGCGATAGCACACCCTGCACTAAACCAACCTACACTCGATCGAGAAAGGATTTTGGCAGGCAAATGTCGAGAAGCTGTTCGTGGGTTTTCGCCATCCCAATGGTGATCGAATAATCGATTCATAGCCATCGCAAAGCTGCGGGCGGTGATCATGCAAAGTACGATTCCGAGCAACGATTGCCAGCGAAGAGCCAAATAGTTTTGCGTTTCCATTCCGGCGACCACGGAATGGCTTCCCGGCAGAGGAATTACATAAGCCCAGGCGGTTGCGAGCAAGGCAAAGGGCAGCGCGAAGAGGGTGTGGCTAAACCGGATCAACTGCATATAGTGCGTTGTGATTGTGAGCCAACGGATTTTTTCGTTGCTCATGACGGATGTGCTGTTCATTCATCCGCTCCTAATCTTGAATTCTCGGCCCAACGCTCCATGAGGGTGTTGGGAACTTGCAAATGATCTAAAATTCTTGCGACGATAAAATCGATCAGGTCTACTACCGTACAGACATTGTGATACCAACCGGGCATGGCGGGTAGGACAACTGCGCCAGCTTGCGCGGCGCGTTGCATATTCTCCAACTGGAAGACAGACATCGGAGTTTCTCGAGGGACCAAAATTAGTTTTCGATGCTCTTTGAGGTGAACATCTGCCGCGCGTTGAATCAGGTTATTTCCAGCGGCATGAACGACGCCAGAAAGTGTCGCACCCGAACAAGGGCAGATGACCATACCCCGCGTTAAAAACGATCCGCTCGCTATGGGTGTTATGTAATTCTGGTAGTCATGGAACGTAATGTACTCCAAGTCCTTTGCTACCTGCTGAGCGGACCTTGACCGCCATTGATTTTGCGTTGCCGCATCCGGCCAACAGTATTTTAACAACAAATCAATCCGATCACGCTTTGGCCCAACATCGAGTTTGAGTTCCTGTTGAATGACGGTTGCGGCCGAGGGGCTCATTACAAGATGAACGGGGACTTGAGCGTCGCACAAACACTGAAGCAGGCGTACTGCGTACACTACGCCACTGGCACCCGTAATGGCCAAGACAAGCGGTTGTTCCAACGTGGATTCGGACGTCATTTGATACCAACGTAAAGGGTTACGACACCCAATGTCATGGGATGCAATTGAACGTCGGTTAGCTCTGCTTGTCGCATCAAGATCGCCAACGCTTCGCCGCTCGGGAACTCTTGAACGCTTTGTGGCAGGTACTCATAGGCCGATTGTTTATTCCTGGACATGCTCTGGCCGACGAGGGGCAGAACATGTTGAAAGTAAGCGTTGTAGAGATGGCGAAGTCCGAAAACGGTTGGCTTTGAAAATTCCAGCACGGCGACTTGGCCCCCCTTTTTGCAGACTCGCCGCATTTCTGAGAGTCCCTTTTCGGTAACAGCTACGTTGCGTAGGCCGAAGGCGACCGTCACGGCCTGGAAATGATTTTCCGGAAACGGCAGATCTTGCGTATCCGCTTCGATAAACTCGACCTGAAGATGATCGGGCAATTTGCGCGCTCGTTTTTCGCGGGCAATATGAAGCATTTCTCTGCAAAAATCGCTCCCGACGATGGTCGTTTCTTTCCCAAGCGATCGGGCCATGGAAATTGCTAAATCACCGGTTCCAGTACACGCATCAAGAACCGGATCCCCCGCCTTTAATTTGAGAATTCGTAGGGTTTTTGCTCGCCAGTGCGTGTCGATGTTGAGCGACAGGACATGATTCATCAGGTCGTAACGAGGGGCAATTTCCGCGAACATTTGACGCACTCGATCGCCGGACTTATCCAGCATTTTGCACTTGGAGATACTCGGTTTTTCGGTCGTCTGAACAGCGCTCATAGTCAATTCCTT
>JAYVBW010000702.1:0-2029 GCA_043750255.1 Pirellula sp. | reverse complement strand
AGAGAACTTAATATCGTCCGTCACTACCCCACTCAGCTGAAAATCCCGATGAAAGCAAAAAGTCGCTCTGGTCCGCAAACTTTGCCTGTTTTACTAAGGCAGGTCGACCCAATCTGCCGAACCGATAGATGCGCACGTGGACGTAAGACTCAGACGCACGATCGTTAGAAGTACAGTATCGAACAGGATGATCGATACGTTTGATAGCAATAATTGCTTTACGCCAACGGAGGCAATGGACAGCCGTGTTGTTTCGAAAAAGAAATTTACTAAATTCAAGTTTCCAAACTTCCATGGGAACGTCGGTCGTTGCTGG
The DNA here is from genome assembly GCA_043750255.1 of Pirellula sp. Lineage (GTDB taxonomy): Bacteria > Planctomycetota > Planctomycetia > Pirellulales > Pirellulaceae > JBKCUI01. Next base: position 1,713 of record JAYVBW010000702.1, on the reverse strand, counting down.
AACTGGGGCTTGCATCCTTTTCTACGGCTCGATCTTTGCTGGCCCATTGGCCTACGCATTATTCCGTCGTTATTGCTTGTGTCATCCCGTCGCTATGGCGACTTTGGAGCTGTTTTTTGTCACTATCGTGGCACTCGCAACCAAATGGTTTTATTCTGTTTCACAACACAGGCTCAGCCGCCAAGCAAGTTTGGCTCTCGAAGATATTTCATTGACGCAACCTGACACTCCAGAGTGTGCTTCGGGCGAACAGAGGGCTCTTTGGTTTGACACATTATGGCGGACGCAAATGGAACGCTATGGATATTTGGGTCGACAGCCACTGCGTCGCCGGGTTGACGAGCCTCTAGAAAATGCGTCGATCGAATCGGTCGTTCCGACAATTTTGCCCTTGACGAGGAATGCAGGATGAGTGGAACCAAGCGACGTAGTGAAAGTACTGCAATCGCGATATTTCCATTTCTAGCTGTTTTGCTGTGTACCGTAGGTGCCTTGGTGCTCATTCTCATAGTCACCGTTTCGAACTCGCGATCTTCGGCCAAACGCAATACGGAGGAGGCGATGGAGGAACTCAAGGATGCATCCGATCTAATGCACGTCGTATCAGAAGAATTAGAAGCTCAGCGTGAGAGTCTGAAGGCAAAAGTGGAGCGTCGACGTCGCGATTTGACCGATATCGAAGACCATATTTCGCGCCTTAACAAGACCTTGGAGCAGCTAACTGCGAAAATAGATCTTATCCAATCCGAAGCGTCCCAGTCCGATACCTCACGAGTCGAAAAATCAACCGAGATTTCCGCGTTACGAAAAGAGATCGATCAAAAAAAACGCGAATTAATCGAGGAAATCGAGAAACAAAAGAATCGTAAACCCGCGTTTGCTGTGATTCCTTATGTTGGCCCAAACGGCACGTCTCGGCGTCCCGTGTATTTAGAATGTACGGAAAAAGGGGTGCTCATTCAGCCCGAGGGGATATTGATCTCGTTGAGTGATCTCAAACCACCCTTGGGACCTGGCAATCCGCTCGATGCGGCGCTACGTGTCCTGCGACATGCGTACCAACAAACGGATTCGACGTTTGGCATCACTCAGCCACCTTATCCTTTGTTGATCGTCCGACCCGACGGAATTAAAACCTACGCACTAGCTCGCGAGGCCATGAGTGGCTGGGACGATCAATATGGTTATGAGCTGGTCGATAGCGATATGGATTTAACCTTTCCTGCAGGCCCCCCGGGACTAAAGGAGCAATTAACAAGCACTGTGGAAATGGCAAAACGCCGTCAACAGGCACTCATTGCGTCCATGCCGCGCCGAATGGTTCCACAGGATAGCCACGACGGCTGGGAAGTCATTGATGAATCAAATGCCTCACACCAAGCGAACGAAGAAGGGACTAGTAACCGTGGCGGCAATAGCACGACGGAACGGAACGCTGGTAGAGGTTTTTCCAACGGCAATGACATGCAACAAAACTGGCAAATGGTTCAGGGAATAGCCAATTCTCAAGTTTCAGGCGCTATTCAAAAGAATGGCCTGGAGTCCTCTCAGTCGGTAGGGGCATCGGGCAAACCGGGGCTTCCTGGCAACCCATCGGGAGCTCCCAATCCAAATGCATTTAGTATGGGAGTTGCTGACCTAAATGGGAAATATGAAATAAGCAACGGCCAAAACGCACCTTTGCCATTGGCCATGCAACAGCAGGGTTCAGCG
>JAYVBW010000701.1:0-1699 GCA_043750255.1 Pirellula sp. | reverse complement strand
AGCTAGTGGAAAGACAGTTTTTGATACTCGGTTCATGAGAGAGTTCCAATAAATGCTAGATCCAAAGCTGGACTCTCGCCCAGACTTTATACGCAAAGTCCTTACCAAGCGCCCAAATGAGCGGACCACGACCTACAGGAATAGTGATGCGGGCAGTAGCTCCTGCCACCGCGACTTGAGTGGGAAGAGATGCAGCATCGACTTCAAATCGAAGTCGAAGTACTGCCGAGTTGGGATCGGTGACAGCATCCCCTTTTTGGCCACTGTCGATTCGAGACAGGGATGCTCGACGCAAATGAACTGGCATCTGAATTTGCGGCATACTTGTCATCGTAGCGACCGGCGGATTCTGGTCGTTTTCAATGGCAACTCGAAATTCCTGTGCATCACGTTCCGGCAATGCCGCTTCCAATATCCACGGCGATTCGGATTCGTGGAGCGACAATAGCCATTGGCCGGTTCGTAACGGTCGATCTCTCAAATTGTCTTGAACGTTCCAGGTCGATACGATACCGTCAACATTGGCTACAACACAAAGCGAGTCGATCTGCTTACGAAGCAATGCTAGTTGTTTGCTTTCAATGGGCCGAACGCTCGTGATGACTTTGCGTTCGCCCTCCAATTCGTCTCGCTGAGCTGGATTTAATGCAGTCTCTCGCAAGAGCCTAGCTTCGATGTCTTCGAGGCGTTGGGTCGTGCGAATTTGTTGAGCAATGGTTTGTTCGTACTCCGCTGAAAGGCTGGGCGATCGCAGTTGAATAAGCGGATCTCCAAGCTTCACTGATTGACCATGCTCCACCAAGACAGCTTCAACCGTTGCATCCATCGGTGCATAAACATGCTGTTGAACCAGGGGAACCAGAACGGCGGTGGCATGCAATCGAATCGGCACGGGCAATGCAAAGACGAGTGACAAGATGATTAATGAAACGAGCCATTTCACTGCACGTGGCCATGAGGCTGGGTTCGCGATTGCAAACACGCTCCTGTTCGTCGTTTGGCTCGCGAGCAGTGCAGTCTTCCACCAGGGAACTTGAAGTGCGGATAATCCTAGCCTGGAGATCAATGCGCTCTGTTCAAAACATCGCGATGGCGGCTTATCAATGCCTGACCAAGTTAGCAAAATAGCGACATCCAGTTTGCGCGGACGCATCTGGCCCGATGTCGCGTTGGAGACTGCTAAGAGCGTAGGATTGCTTTGCGCTACATTGTCCGCTACCAGCGGCTTGATCCAAAGTAATTCTGTGATGGCAAAGGTGTTAAACAGACGAGTCAATTCAGGGTCTCGCTCGTCCACTCCCGCAAAAATTTGTAAAGTACTCAATACGCCACCGTATCGAAACATCGAATGAAAACTGAATGAAGCGCGTTCAATTTGACCGATCCCCTCCGCTCTTCGATCGATTTCGACTAATCCTGCTGCTCCGACCACTCGCCAACGCCCAAAATAGGATTCTCTTCGCAGGAGGAAAGCGTGTTCGGATTGGGCATGCTCTCGAATACTTTTCATCAATTTGGCCACACCCAGCTTCGGATTGAGGGTACTGGCCAATTCGTTCATGATGTGCTGTGCAAGTTTTAGGTACTCGCGGTCACGTTCGAATACGGTCAATCGATGCGAACGAAAGTAGTCGCTCATCAAGTCTGCCATTTGTGCAACAAATCGGAGATAGCCGCGTTGGCTAGCTGGCCCGCCACT
>JAYVBW010000700.1:0-2011 GCA_043750255.1 Pirellula sp. | reverse complement strand
GTTACCTCGCCTGACAAAGGCGGATCCGTTGTCATTGGCTCGGGTAGCCAAAGCATTCGCTACACGCCACGTCGTGATTTCGGGGGAACAGAACAATTTAGCTACACCGCCGTCGATGGAACAGGCAAAGTAACTTCTGCAAGAATCACCGTACATACCCTTCAAGGTGACCGTGCAGATGACGAAGTCGAGTTCAGTTTCTCCTTCCGTAATGCTGCCAACGAACCCATTACGGAAGTTCGACAGGGCGAGACATTCAACGTGGTTGTTTACGTCGACGATTTGCGACCAGAAAAAGCTGCGGCTGAGTCTCCACCCCGAAATATTTCGGATCCCGGTGTCTATTCGGCTTACTTGGATCTGCTGTATAGTGCCGGTTTGGTCATTCCGAATGCTCCGACAGGTGGCACCCAAGATTTTGCCGCTACTTTCGGTTTAGTCTATCCACAAGGGCATGGCGGAACTGCGGTCATACCGGGTATCATCGACGAACTCGGTGCTTTTGCTGGAGCACCTCGCAGTTTCGATTATCCTAACAAAGTCGAACTAGTCACTTTGAGCTTTACAGCCGCGTCAGCTGGCATCGCGGAGTTTGTAGGGGACCCAGCCGACAACATCCCTGGATCCGAAGTAGCGTTTTACAACGCGCCATCCTCTGCCCGTGTTGCTAACGAGCAAATTCGATTTGGACGTTCGACTATTGAGATTGTGCCAAACGGGGTTAACTTCCCTTTCGCGGTCGATGATACACGATTCAATGTTGCTCAAGGCAATCCATTCAATGTGGATGTTTTAACGAATGACATAGTCGGGACTCAACCACCGATTCGAATCAGTGCGATAACGCAGCCAGGGGGCGGTACAACCGAAATCAACAACAATAATACTCCAAACAATTTTGCGGATGATACGGTAAGGTATTTACCAAACACAAATTTTGTTGGGTTGGATCAGTTCAAGTACACGATTACTGACGAAAGAGGGTTCATCTCGACCGCAACCGTTACCCTGCATGTTAGTGCCGATACCGCTGACGACTCAATTAGGCTTCGCTTAAGTGCAACCGACTTGGCAGGAGTGCCAATCGATCAAATCACCGTGGGGCAACAGTTCCAGTTGCGAGGGTACGTCGAGGACTTGCGAACCACTGCAACTGCCTTTGGGGTGTTTGCAGCCTACCAAGATATTCTCTACAGCAAGGGTCTCGTCTCGGTCAATTCCAAGGCGGCAGATCCACTTCCAAACCCACCAGGTAACCAACTCCTCTTTCAAGCGGCATTTTCGGGCATGTATGAAAACGCCCTGTCCGGTGATATTCGTATACCTGGACTGATCAATGAAATCGGGTCGGCGCAGTCATTTTCTGGTGATCCAAATAAACCAGGTGGACCGACAGGACTTGGCGAGAAACTTCAGTTTATTGTCACGTTGACAGCTCGTAATACTGGAACAGCGAATTTCATTGGGGACCCAGCGGATATCAAACCGTTTCACGACAGTTTCGTTTTCGATCCAACGACACCGTTGACTCCCTCCCAGATTCGTTACACATCGGATTCGATCTTAATTGTTTCAACTGCTGGCGGCAGTGGGTCGAGTGGCGGCGAAGGTAATACCAACTTGACTAACGCATTTGACGTCAATAATGACGGGTTCGTTTCGCCGATCGACGTCTTGATCTTGGTGAATTCATTGAACACGGGTGGCAGCGGATTGCTGTCCGGTACTGTTAATGTCGGTGCCAGTGGTGAAAGTGGTACAGCTCGATTCTTTATGGACGTCAACGGCGACCATTACTTGTCACCGCTCGACGCTTTAATGGTCATTAACGAACTGAACAACAGACAACGCGGTGGCAGCGGAGAGGGCGAAGCCGCACCTCTTGCAAATACAGTCGCAACCACGTTCAAGACCGAATTAGTTGAAGTTCCATTTGCAAAGAAGCGTTCCGGCACCAGCACTTCCTTCGACTATGGTTCGATGCCCTCGACGAAAGAGCTGGAGAAAGCCT
>JAYVBW010000699.1:0-10616 GCA_043750255.1 Pirellula sp. | reverse complement strand
ATGGCATCCTGCGTACGACCTTGACGTCGCAACAAATCGGCCAAAAGCAAAGCGGTTGTTGCCGAATCGGGGGTCAGCTCTAGCGATCGAATAAAAAACTGTTCCGCGACCGAAAGTGACCCGTGAGCTGCATAGGCGGAACCTAATTGCGCGTAGTTGTGGCTCGCAAATCCGCGAAATGAGAGCTCATACTTTTGATCGTCTACGATGAGATTGGGTTCGGGTTTTGGCATTTGCTTTCGAAATTCCAAGGCCTCCTCCCGTTTGTTTTGTCTCATCAACACATTCGACAATGCGGCATAGGCTGCAAGGTCCGAGGGTCGTTGAGAAAAAGCGTCCCTCGCGTATTTTTCGGCTTCCTTGAATCGTCCAAGTTGAGTCAATGCTTGGGCTAAGCGGAGCGGTGCTTTGGATAGTTCGGACTGGGATGACGTTGTCGCGACCGCGCGTTCAAGCGTTTTAGCAGCATCTTCCATTCGGCCAGATTGGCTGTAGGCTTCGCCCAACGTGGACAGCAAAGGCTCTGTCGACAATCCCTGGCTAATGGCATGCTCCAGAACGGTCGAGGCATCTTCCTGTTTCCCAACTTCCATGAGGATTTCGGCTAAGGCAACTACTGCTTGCGGGTTGTTGGCGTCAACTTCAATCACCTTTTTTAGGAATTCAATTGCTTTCTCGCTTTGTTGCAATTCCGAGTATGTCAAACCTGCAATGTGCAGAATAGAAGGATCCCTCGGATACGCTTCGACTGCTTTTTCCACATCGCTGAGGAGTCGTTTTTTTTCCTCTCCGCTATTTGTATAAACCGTATCCTTCGGCAGCGTCAACCGAGCGGCTTCACGCGGGACAATCGCTTGTAACTTGGCCGTAGCCGATATCCCGCTGTCCCTTGGTTCGGTGGGGCTCCCTAGTCGCGAGGAGTCTTCGGGTAAAGGAAGTAAGTAAAAGCACAAGAGCAGCGCCGAGGCACATACAACAGTAACAACAGCTAGTTGCCCGTACTTGGTATCGCTTTTCCCTTTTTTTTCAACCGATTGCTTAGTAGTCTGTTTCGCTAATTGCTTGCTCATCTAAACAGTTCCCAGGCTTTGTCAGGCTTCATTTTCGGGTTGAGCCGCAGGTGCTAGCCCGGATTATACATTAGCTGTTGGGCGCAAGCCTCGGGCCGCGATGCAATCAATATGGTCAGAAAAATCAGGCCTGGCGGTATCGCGTACCGGTTGACGAAATCGCAAAAAAAGCACGATTCGGCTAGCGCCTGCGGTTGAGTTAATGTCCAAGGATAACGTCCAACTATCGACCGACGCACGAAGGAGAAATTGGTTTGTACTCAAAAGTATAGCTAAACCGCTAATATCGGGGGCGCAGTAAGCAATCGGGGGACAATTCTTTGCTGGTTTTTTTGGTTGGCGCCGGGAAATAGGTTGACATAATTTCGGCGTTGGGAGAAAATTCATGACGTTAGTCGTCTGCGTTATTTAAAAATTCGTTTTCAAACAGGGTCGAAAGAGGAAATTATGACATTTACAAAAGCTCGAATTATTCACCGTCGGAGGTTCGCAAGTGGGTTTACACTTGTTGAATTGTTAGTGGTGATTGCAATTATTGGGATCTTGGTGGGATTGTTATTACCTGCTGTGCAATCTGCTCGCGAAGCCGCACGCCGTATGCAGTGTACGAACAACCTGAAGCAGCTTTCTTTATCAGTTCACAATCATCACGACGCCTTCAAGCGTTTTCCTGCTGCGTCGCACGACCCTACATTCAAGGGATCGGTTTGGACTGCAACCAACGGTAATGAATATCATCGTATCGGCTATTTAAGCAGTTTGCTCCCGTACATCGAGCAATCTGCGCTTTACAATCAAATTGTGCCTTTTGCTTTAAGCGGAGGTCGTCCTTGGAATTTCGGTAACCGAGGTACAACTGCAGCCCCCATTTTGTCACCCTATTCGCAAAACGTTTCTTCCTTCCGTTGTCCGTCGGAAAGTGCAAATCTTTCGCCCTCCGATTGCAAGCCTACAAACTACGTTTGCAATAAAGGCGACATTTACATGAACTTTGGTGATTGGGAGTGGCGTGGACCATTCAGCAATGGCGAACGCGGTGTGTGCACCATGGGCGGTACGTTAAAAGATGGTTCGTCCAATACGATTATGTTGTCAGAAATGGCCATCGGACGAGACACTGGTGCCCCAGGACAGTCGCCTATCATTAGTGGAACTGCAATTAATGTAGGCTTCCCAGTGGGTGGCGCGTTCACGCCATCGCTTTGCTTGGCTCGCCGTGGTGCAAATGGTATGTTAACGGGAGCGACCCAAAATTCCTATGGCGATACGGGGTGGGGACGTGGCCGACGATGGGGCGATGCAATGAGTGCCTTTACGACTTTTTTCACGATCCTGCCTCCGAATTCACCTACTTGTGCGAACAACAATGCTGAAAGTAACGCGCAACCAACACCAAGTAGTTATCACACTGGCGGTGTCAATGCTGCCATGTGCGATGGATCCGTACGGTTTATATCGAATTCCATCGATACTGGCAATTTGTCCGCTTCGATGCCTGCGGTCCCATCCAACTCACGAACCTATACCGGTCCGTCCCTTTGGGGTGTTTGGGGTGCTTTAGGCACAATGAATGCGAATGAAGTAAACGTCAGTAACGAATAGTAAACTGTATTTACGAAAAACGTTTTTGAACCGAACCGAGTCACTTGGTTCGGTTCTTCTGTTGATAGACCCAATCTTTTTGTTCAAGGTAATTTCGAATGTCGCGATGTATAGCTGTATTTCTGGTTGTTTTTGCGGTCTTTTTTTCCGGATGCGGTCCTGGCGGTATACCGGTCAACTATGTCGAAGGGACGGTTACTCTGAACGGAACTCCGCTTGCGGACGCCGTCGTATCTTTTTCTCCAGTACAAGGCGGGACGGGTAAAGCTGCCGTGGGAACGACAGACGATAAGGGCGTGTTTAAGCTAACCGCAGTGGAAAGTTCCAAAATTGGAGGAGGAACGGCACCCGGTGAGTATCTCGTCTCGATTACTAAACCCACCAATGCTGCAGTAGCCGATCCTGAAGCATGGAAGACTGACCCAAACTACGGAAAGCAGAGTTCGGACAGCCCAACGAAGGTTACGGAAATAAAGTCAGAAGTTCCTGCAGATTATTGGGTCGCAAACACGTCTGGCCTGACAGCGAGCGTTAAATCCGGTAGCAACACAGGAATCAAATTTGAACTGACGAAAACCTACAAAGCAAAGAAGTAACGAATTGCCTTTCGTATAGAGTTAAACTTCTCCACTGGCCTTGAGCAGTGTTAATGATGAATCGGAGAAATTGGTTAGTCGTTATCATCCTGCTCAACTTCGCTGCCGCGGGCGGTTATGGTCTTGCGCAGCGATGGCGTTGGAGTGGTGTGGCCTCGATAGAAAAAGTTTCCTCGGTCGATACGAACCAAGAACTGGACATCGAGATTCCGTCGAGGCCGCTGATTCAGGCAATTGAAAAGTCAAATGCCAAGCAAATTGAGATTGCAAACCTGCGATCTTTGGCCTTTGACATTGCCGAAAGCACACTGCGGCATTTGCCGAAAAATCCCGCCGCATTTTGTCTTCTGGGTAAACTCCATTTACGGAGTGGGAACGTAAATGCAGCCCGTGCACTTTGGGATATGTCGATTGCGATAAACCCGGACATAGCGGAAGCCTACATCGACTATGGCCATTACGAGTTGAATTTGGGCAATTACGACAAAGCTGAAAATTATTTTCGTAAAGCGATTGACAATGATCCCGGCTTTATCGATGGTTACCGTTTAATCGCTGGCACCCAACTTGCTCAACGCAATTATACAGAAGCCATCCAATATTTTAATCAATATTTAGCCAAGAGCCCTAATTCCGTCGCGACATGGTGTCAGCTCGGATCGGCCTACCAGCAACTTGGCAAACATGCAGATTCGATTCGCAGTTATTTGCGGGCGTCTGTACTTGATGAGAAGTCGAGCCAAGCTGCACAAGGGCTGATGATTGCCTATCGCAGCCAAGGCGATCCATTGAACGCTCGGAAGCACGCGGATATCTTAAGCAAACTGACGGACGAAGCTCCACGCACCGCCGAGGACCGAAGCGAACAAGCTCCCGATCTGATAAAAGTAGAAAATGTTCTCGATTTCACTTGCCGAACAGCGACCGACCTCTTGGTGCATGCACGCGAGATTGACGCAGCCATTGCACAGCTAGAAAGAGCCAAGGTCCTAGCGCCGAATGTCGATTCTATTCGTTCGGAATTGATCAGGCTGTACACTATTACTAAAGGAGATGATAATATTAACACGCTTCTACGGGAAAAGTGTTATACATCACCGCAAGATGTAAATGCGTGGATAGCACTAGGCGTCCATTGCATCCGGACTCGCCGGTTAGATGCAGCGGACGGGGCACTCCGCAAAGCAATTGCGCTCGAGCCAAACCGTGCGGAAAGCTACGCGTTGCTTTCGCAAGTACAAATGCCCAAAGGTAGAAATCCTGCTGGCGCCGTTGAGAACGCTCGAAAAGCTGTCACACTATCGCCAACCGCCAGCAATCACTTCATACTTGGGACAGCTTTGTATCATGTCGGCGACCTAGTAGGCTCGAGGCAACACGTATTGAAAGCAGTCGATTTAGAACCAAGCAATCCAGAATTTCAAGCCGCGTTGGAGCGTTTGTAGCACGAGATGAAGAAATCATTTTCGATCATTCACGACAATGGGAGTCTCACGGCCGACTTCATATCATTCGCGACAGGTCTCGTATTGACATTCGCCATAGCCAACACAATCGGCTGCACGCAACCGAAAGTCGATCGCCAAAATGACGAAGCCTCAACCCAAATGGAGCCGCTGTCGCGCGAACCAATCGGCAATCCAATCCAGGGTAAAGATATTAACTTAACGGATATCACCGCTCAGTCGCAAATCAATTTTGTACACAATTACGATGGCCACGGTGAAAAGTTCATTGTTGAGGAAGTGGCAGGCGGCATCGGGTCACTTGATTTTGATTTGGACGGCTGGATTGACGTTTATTTTCTTAATGGCGCTTCGATTCCTTTAGAGCCTGACAGCAGTACGTCCAACGCGCTCTTTCGAAATCTAGGCGGCATGCGCTTTGTCGATGTAACGAGCGAAAGCCACACAGGCGACATCCTCTTTAGCATGGGTGTTGCAATTGCAGATTACAACAGGGATGGCTTTCCCGATATTTTCGTGACCAATTTTGGCCAAAACATGCTGTACAAAAACAATGGGGACGGAACGTTTGAAGATACGACCATGTCTGCAAAACTTGTTGTAACTAACCAACTTGGCTCCGGTGCATGCTTTCTGGATGCGGATCGAGACGGATTGTTAGACCTCTATGTCGGTAACTATGTCAATTCCCCAGTCGAGAAGAATGTGAAGCGGACGACGGAAGGATTTCCAAGTTACCCAGGACCTCTCGATTTTCAAACCGATCCTGATTGGTTCTTTCACAACGAAGGGGACGGTACTTTTAGCGACCAAACCACCAAGGTTGGTTTGTCGGCTTATTCATCCACTTCCATGGGCGTCATTTCTGCCGACTTCGATGATGACGGAGATCCAGATCTGTTGGTTGTTAATGATGTCGATCGTAATTTGCTATTTGAAAATGACGGTACGGGCAGATTTGAAGAAGTTGGAATTCCACGCGGTGTGGCCTTTTCTTATGACGGTAAGCGGAATGGCAACATGGGTGTGGATTGTGCCGACTATAACGGTGACGGAAAACTAGATTTCTACGTAACGACATTTAGCAACGAATTACCGGTTCTATATAAAAACGACGGGTCAGGTAATTTTGAAGACGTGACGATTGAAAGCGGTGCGGGCGCGGGCCTCTTACCGCATGCCAAGTGGGGCATCGCGTTTTTTGACGTAGAAAACGATGGTGATCAAGATCTTATCATCGCCAACGGTCATACGGACCCAAACGTGAGCCAATGGGCCTACACGACATCCTGGAAAGTTAAAAACACCATGCTGCTTAACCTGGGCACCGGTCGCTTTAAAGATATTTCTCCGTATTGCGGAAGCGGACTGACGCCGGTGGAAAGCAGTCGTGGACTGGTGGTGGAGGATTTTGATAACGACGGTGATGTTGACGTTATCATTCTCAACGCTTTAGCAGGACCAACGGTGATCCGCAACGATTCGCGGGCTGGGTTCAACTGGCTGCAACTGGAATTGAAAGGCAAGTCCGCTTGCCGCGATGGCACGGGTTCTAGAGTAACAATCGAGCTGATGAACAAGCAGTTGATCCAAGAAGTTCATAGTGGGCGTGGCTATCAGAGCAGCTACGGGCAGCGGCTCTGTTTCGGATTGGGCGAAGCTACACAAGTTCCCAAACTGAGGGTACGCTGGTCCGATGGAGCGATTGAAGAATTCGAAAACATCCAATCAAACCAGTTATTGATCATTGTCCAAAAATGATGCACGCTCCTATTGTGGGTTGATGACAATCGCGTATTCCAGACCGCATAGACCTGCCGAAGCAGTTTGGCCATGCAGTGGCCAATTGCTACGTTGTAGACCTTGCCAAGTTGCATTTGACGTGCAAACAGGGCTCGGATTGCAGGGTTGTGCTGAACAGCCACTTGGGATGCCGTGTAGAGTAAACGACGAACCAGATCGTTTCCCTTAGTCGACAATCAGCGGTCTGTTTCGGAAAGCAGCCAAAATACCCAATGAGCGGTTTAGGAGATTGGAAGCGATCGATCGAGATGATCTTGGCAACAAGAGGGCATGCGGTTTGAATCCCGATGCCTTTGATCGTTGCAATTCTTCGATGAGTGTAGATTGCGGCATATGTCATATTACTTTTATTTAGCGGCTCGTGAATTGCACCGCTGGCCACTGCCGCATTTTTTACAGACTTGTCGGGATCCATCGATAGTGCGAAAGAAGAACGCAATCAACATCGCGAAAAGCCGGGTCAAGATAGCCCAGCGGCTGTCGACCCAATTTTCGGCTAGAGCGGGCAAAATAGCGTTCCGATGGTTAGGATACTGTATAGGATATCCATTTGCGTTCGCTCCTTCGATTTGGTTGTTTGCGAAAATCGGCCAATCGGTATCATTAAGCCAATTATTCCCTGTTCCCTCCTCATGAAATCAAATTCCCGGAAGCAACTTGGGTCTTTCCAGCGTTTTTGCGGCATTTTGAATCAGGCCCTGCGGATTGGCTTGGTCCTTTTATTGGGATGCAGTGATAAGCCCCCCAAAGTCCTAATGAATCCGATTGGTTCTACCGTTCAGAAGCCCTCCGAACCAGTTTTGCCGAGGAATGAGGTGTCGATGCCAGACACGGGTGGCGACGAAATCAAACGACGCAATCGACACAACACCGCCCCCCCGGTCGATTCAGCTCAATTACGAGAAGAGGCGACGCGAAGTGTCGATGAGCTCGTGCAGAACCTCCCCGGAACCCCCGACGCGCTCGAGATGAAAGCTCGAATCTACTTGCTTCTTGGGGAGAATGATGCTGCCAAACAAGCATGGGAGGAGGCCCTAATTCATGTACCCACGTACGTATATGCCATCTACGGACTAGGCGGAATCGCGTTGCGAAGTGGAGATTATGATACGGCGATCCAACTATTTAAGCGTGCGATCCCTGAACTTCCGGGCAATCCTGATCCATCGCTAGAGTTAGCCGAAGCATATACCAAGTTAGGACGAATCGACGAAGCCATTGCGGTCCTTTCGGCGTCTGCAAAAGTTAATTCAACATCCGCAACCACCTTCTTGCAGCTTGGGCAAGCGTATCTCACGAATCGGAAATTCGAAGAAGCTAAATCGGCATTTGAAACGGTTCTAACTATTTCCCCGGGCTTACCTCGTGCTCAGCTAGGCCTTGGTACTGCACTATTGCGACTAGGGAATCGACCCGAAGCGGAAAAACTTTTACGAGCCCAACAATCGCAACGGACGGCGAAAAACCGATTGCCGGAAGTCGTATTTTTGGATGAGAAGAACGATATCTCTAAAAGATTCGAGCTTATTTCCAGAGTGTACCTTGAGCATGGTAACCACGAAAAAGCAGAAGAGATTTTACGGCGATCGCTTGTACTCGATCCGACCAATACCAGTGCGGGTGAGTTGTTGCTTAAACTTTATCAGTCCCTAAAGCTCCAATCCGACTCGATCGAGGCTTCTAAGCAATTGTGTGAAATGGCACCGGGAAACCCCGCTTACCATTATACCCGTGGAAGACTGTTACAACACAACGCTGAATCTGCACTCGCGGCCGAAGCGTTTCAGAGAGTTGTGGAGTTGGCACCTGAAGATCCACTCGGTTACGAAGCGCTTGTTCGAATTTTGATAACGATGCAGAAACAGCTCGACCGAGCCCTTGCGTATGCCATGCAATTGGTCAAGTTACGAGGCAATGCGATGGACAACGAGTTGTTGGGGCAAGCGTATGCGGTCAACGGCGATTTGCAACAAGCAAAACTTCACCTAGAAATCGCGATTAAACTGGACCCTAACAACCAGGGCTATTTGACCGCCATGAGAAATTTAGCGAAAGCAATCCGGGAATTGAATGAGTAATCGACCATTTTGGATTTTTGGATTCAGTTTGGTCCTAGGGATGCAAAACTTGGCATTGTGGGTTTACGGTCAGTCCAAAATTATCCTTACGGATGTTTCAGATCAAATTGTTGCAAAGTTCGAACACTTCAACGGGAAGACTGGAGTTCCATACATAGTTGAAACGGTGACTTCGGGAATCGCGACGTTTGACTACGACGGGGATGGGATGATGGATGTGTACATACTCAATGGGGCACCCTTGTTAGATGCCCCAGCCGATCCTTCCAAGACCAACCATTTGTTTCGCAATGTCGGAGAGTTTCAGTTCGTAGATGTGACCCCTGCCTCCGGAACAGGCGATCTGGGTTTTGCTCTTGGAGTCACTGCAGGCGACTTTGATAACGATGGTGATCAGGATTTGTTCGTAAGCAATTTCGGGCCCAACATCCTGCTAGAGAATAACGGTGACGGGACCTTTGCTCGGCACGAGTTTCCCAATTCCAAGAACAAGCCTCGAATCGGCGCGGGAGTTTCTTTGTTGGACATCGAATGTGACGGCAACCTTGACATTTTCTTTGCCAATTACGTCGACTTTACGTTTGAGAAAGATGGTAGCCGCATGATCTTTGGCCGTCTCGAAGCGCCGGGACCAAAAAATTATGATCCAGACACGAACACTCTGCTTTCCAACAAAGGGGACGGAACCTTTGTAGACATCAGTGTCGAGTCGGGTATCGCGTCGGTGTCGGGACCAGGAATGGGTGTAGTATCATTTGACTACGACATGGACGGTGACGTGGATGTATTCGTATGCAACGACTCAGCGGCCAATTTTCTCTTTCAGAACGAGGGAGGAGGAAGATTTTCCGAAGTCGGCCTTATTACAGGAGTTGCATATGATGTCAAGGGAAATCAGCAAGCAACGATGGGGGTCGATCTGGGGGACTTCAACGGCGATGGGCTTCTTGACTTAGTTACCACCAATTTTTCTGACGAGATTCCAACACTCTACTTAAATTCCGGAATGGGATTTTTTGATGACGTCGGTCCAGGCATTGGGCTTGGGATCGCGTCAAATTTCGTAAAGTGGGGCGTCGCATTCGTCGATTGGGACAACGACGGTTGGCAAGACTTGATGATGGCCACAGGGCATGTTCTTGAAAGTGGAGCCAAAATTAACGATCGAGAAAGCTTTGCATCTCGAAACTACTTTTTTCGAAACCTACAAGGAAAGCGATTTGCAGAGGTATCTGCCGAGATCGGAAACGCGGCCAAGTCGGTCAAGGTGTCCCGGGGATTGGCGGTCGAAGATTTTGACAACGACGGAGATGTGGATGCTGTCGTATTGAATCAAAACGATAGCCTGCAATGGATTCGAAACGATTCACACTCAAAAAACAATTGGATCGATCTAAAGCTTGTGGGGATTGAATCCAATCGAGATGCGGTAGGCGCGAAGGTTGTCGTCAAGTGCGACGGACGAAAACTGGTTCAAGAAGTGCTTTCAGGACGAGGCTACCAAAGCCATTTTGGAAGTCGTCTCCATTTCGGACTCGGAGCGCTGAACGGAGTCGAAGTTGAAATTCAGTGGCCGAGCAATCGAAACCAAAAATTGCCGAAGATGGAAGCCGGCCATCGATGGCTTGTTCGTGAAGGTTCCGACCAGATCGAGCGATTACCTTAACGATTAGCACGCAAAGTTGGCTCGTTGTCCATTTTAAAAACGGGGCGCGTCATTATCAGCCGCAGTGCGCTAGCACACGGTTTTCGCTCCATTAGCCGCAGTGCGCTAGCACACGGTTTTCGCTCCATTAGCCGCAGTGCGCTAGCACACGGTTTCTTGTAGTTTCATTGAATTCTCGAAAGGGACAGGCCCTCCACGAGAAGCCAAGTCGAATTGGCGGGAAGATGCTTGTATTCTTCGATCCGTCCGGATGGCCAATCGATCTTAACCTGATCGATTGTTTCCGAAGAGCCCAAACCGAAGTCGATGCGTTTTTCATTAGAGACCATGTAGCC
>JAYVBW010000698.1:0-6842 GCA_043750255.1 Pirellula sp. | reverse complement strand
CGATTCGCTTGCTTTTCCACCTTCGGAGATGCTTCCTCGGGAAACATCCATGTTGTCTACGAGGCAAGAAGTCACTCTATCGGTGCCCTTGTCATCTCTGCCCATTCCGTCCTTGCCAACTGAAGGCAACGGGAATCTGCCGAATCAAAATACACCCGACGGGAGATCACTAGAATCAAACCAAATCGTTACTGGCCCAGACTTGGTCAACATTCACGTTGTTCAACCTCGCACCATGGGCCAACCGTCAAAGATGCCACCATCTGTGTTCGAAAAATCCGAAAACAAATCGGATGCATCTAGTGCGCAATCCACTTTGGAGTCTGCACAGACAAAGGTCCGAATCGCGATTACCGACAGCAGCGATAAAATAGAAGTCTCGCCACAAATTTCTAACAGTCGAAACGTAACGCAATCGAAGAACCGTTTTCCGCAGCTTGTAAAATCCAAGCCGACGCAGATCGCACACACTGTCGTCTTAGCACAATCGACCAATCTGGAATTGCAATCCATATCGGACCAGACGGATGAAATTGTCCCCCCATTGCAGATCGATTCATCCCCTGGACCGCACTCCATTTCCAGTGGATTTGTAAGCCTCATTTCGAAGACTGTCAAGAATCTAGAACCCGCAATATCGCAGGCGGTTCCAGACTCCCTAGCATTGCACACCTCAGGCGCGAGGAACGAGCCGCAATTATTCGCCAAACACACAAGGACATCTTCGACAATTGATTCCACCGATAGTATGCGCCGAAGCTTTGACTCGAGTCTGCCAAATCAATCGCCGCTAGCGACGGTCGAACTTGAGTGCCTAGGCGCAACAACGATGAATTTAGCGGGCAATCTCATTGCTATCGCAGTGCAAGATGAAAACATTTGCAAAGCCTTGCACAATGAGCGAACTCTATCCCTGGTTGGCAACCAATCCGGGACGACTCTGGTACAAGTTTGGACCAACGAACCTGTAAGTATGCCACAGGTCGTTCGAGTCAATGTCTCACTGCCATGGGGTAAAACACAGGCCACCCGTAGCGAAGTCCATGATATTAAGCAGGTGATAGCGCAAGGATTTCCAAGAGCCGATGTCAAAATTTTAAACAATGAGGACGGCACATTCGAGGTGCAAGGAACGACAGACAGCGAGGAGTCCGCTCGACGTATTCTAGAGCTTGTCCGTAAACTTTATCTCGTCCCGGTAAAAGATAGACTGACGGTATCCAACTAATTGAACATACTGTTGCACCTGAAGTATTCGATGTACCCACTCAGCAAACCACATCGGCTTCATGTACGTCTAGCGATCTTAGCGTTAGTCAAAGTACTTCTCTCAATGGTTTGTTCGGGCGGACAATGCGTTGCACAAGTTCAGCAAATGAGTGTTCTCTCGGGCGTTAGTTCGGAAACTTTTCTGCGGGGGCTTCCTCCCGGAAGCTTGCCTACAGAGCCAGCGCTACCGTCCTTTCCAACTGCGACAACGCAGTCTGCGAGAAACGATTCGGATCGAGAGGCAACGCAAGCAGCTTATTCGACAGAGGCCGCAGGCCAGCAATCGGAAACCGTGACTACGGCCCAATTTACGGCTCCCAAGTCAGCTTTGCCGATTGGGAGTGGTGTTGCGATTCCGTCGCTACCGCCCGTTTTGACGTCGCCATCAACTCCCCAAATACAATCGGACGCAAAAACCATCGGCTGGCGAGACCGATTAGGACTTGATCTAACGCTACCAAACTTCCTCGTCGGATATGAAGCGATCGGCTTCCGACGCAGCAATGACTCCGTCGGGCCGTATTCGCAAGGTGAAGGGCTACAACGGTTCGATCAGGACATTTCTGGGCGATATACTTTTTCGAAGCTTCTAGGAAACATCGATCGTATTGAGTTCAAGTTCACTGGCCCATTCTATTGGGACAGGCAGTCGACGGCGATGGGTTCGGTCGATTCCAATCTTCCCACGAGCATTGCGACCTCATTTGACGGAGCGGACCGCCATCAGCAGTCACATCGAGTCCGCTTATCATCCTATGAACTGAATCGCTGTTGGTCCGGCGATGAGATATCCAAGATTTTTTGCGGGCTTCGACTGATTGATTATGACGAGCGTTATCAAATGGAGTCAACGAAGGGTGTGTCGAACAGTACGTTTCGACTGGAAACCAATAACTTTCTCGTAGGCGGGCAAATGGGGTTGAGTCTGTTCCGTCCCATGAGCCAACGACTAACAGCCGGTTTTGAAACTGCGATCGGGCTTTATGGAAATTTCGCATCTGCATCATTAAATGCAGTGAATGCTTCCAAAACGCTTTTAGACACGAGCGATAATGGGTTACGAGTGAATTCGATGTTCCAAATGCGTGGAATTATCAACTATCGAGTTTCGCAAAACATTGTTGCAACAGGAGGGTACGAAGGGTGGTACTTTCCTGGACTGGCAACGGTTGCCGACCAGCGTCTGTCAAACAATGCCGAACTATCGCAGTTTTCAATGCGAACCGGAGATGATCAACTATTTCGTGGTTGGTCAGCCGGTCTTTCTGCACGATTCTAATGCGGATCCGAGTTAACGAACCCATGCCGCCTTGAATCGCTTCCCTTTTGCGATAACAATCTGAATCGGAATTCGTAGAAATCGGGTCGCCCAAATACGTCAGGAATCACCGTGAAATTGATTATTGCAATCGTGCAACCAAGCCGATTGGAGGAAGTCCAAGAGGCCTTAACCGAAGTTGAGGTGTTTCGTTTGACCGTTTTGGACTGCCTCGGATTTGGACGGCAAAAAGGGCAAAAGACGGCCTTTCGCGGCCATGACGTAACGGTCAATCTTCTTCGAAAAGTTCAGCTTCAAATCGCAGTCAATGACGAATTTGTTGAACCGACGATCAATGCTATTCTTAAAGGTGCGAAGACCGGCGAAAAAGGGCAAATCGGCGACGGCAAGATCTTTGTTCTACCCATGGACGATTGCATTCGAATTCGAACGGGCGAGCGGGGGCCTGAGGCAATCTAGCCGTTCGTCATGAACACCGCCGTTAGCACTACAGCCGGACCCCTCATCCAGATAAAAAGCGTCTCTAAAATATATCAACTTGACGAAGTTGAAGTGCGTGCATTGGACGGGATCGATCTCAATATGGAACGAGGTGAGTATTCCGCCCTCATCGGTCCCAGTGGATCGGGAAAATCAACGCTGATGAATATCCTCGGTTGTTTGGACCGACCGACGATGGGCAGTTACTTGCTCAGCGGCCAAGAGGTCGTAAACATGACGCGGGATCAGCGCGCTAGAATTCGCAATGAACATATTGGCTTCGTTTTTCAAAACTTCAATTTGTTGGCTCGTACATCTGCTCTGGAGAACGTAGAACTTCCTTTGATGTATGGTGCCGCGATATCTGCCAAGCAAAGGCGAGACCGCGCGAAAGACATGCTTGCACTTGTCGGTTTGTCTGATCGACTGGATCATCATCCGGGCCAGCTCTCTGGAGGTCAACAGCAGCGGGTGGCAATTGCTCGCGCTCTAGCAACGGATCCCTCGATATTAATGGGTGATGAACCGACAGGAAACCTCGACTCTAAGACGAGCCGCGAAGTGATCGAATTGTTTCGCAAGCTCAATGAAGAACGCTGCCTTACTGTCATTTTGGTAACACACGATGTTTCGGTCGCTCGCAACACACGCCGCAATATTGTTTTAAGTGACGGCAAAATCATCGCCGATACCTTCGATCACGAATCCGCTTCACTCGCATTAAAAAATTCCCAAGAGTTGGTATGAAAGATATTGCAATCATCCTGGCTGCGGCTGGTAAAAGCTCTCGATTCCAAGACCCCTATTTTAAAAAGGTCTTTACGCTCGCGTCGGGAAAACCTGTATGGCAACACAGCGCTCAGCTTTTCGCCGAGCATCCTCGGGTTGCTCAAATCATTATGGCTATCTCGCCTGAGGACAAGGAATTGGTCATCGAGAAGTACTCAGGCAATCTTTCTATGCTGGGTGTGGAAATCGTATTGGGAGGCAATGAACGGTTTCACAGCATCCGCAATGCCCTTGAGAAAGTACGGCCGGAAATCAAACTGATCGGCGTTCATGATGCCGCTCGCCCCTGTTTGACCAAGCAGTCGTTCGACGCACTAATCGCAGCGGCCGATCGAACGGGGGCTGCAATCTTGGCATCGCCCATCCGCGCAACCGTAAAGCGTTGCGGCAGCAACGACCAAATTAGCGAGACCGTCGCACGTGAGGGGTTGTGGCAAGCTCAAACACCGCAATTGTTTGAAGCGAGCATCTTGAAATCGGCGTACGCAAAGTTGAAAGGCAAGCCGACAGACGATTCACAAGTAGTCGAACAAAGTGGCGTTTCCGTTCTTTGCGTGGAAGGCCAGCAGACCAATATCAAGATTACGACGAAAGAAGACCTCAAAATCGCCGAATCCTTTCTCAAAGTTCCCCAACGTACTCGCGACAACCCATTCTTTTGATTGCAATAAGAGCCGCCGTAGGGCCACAATTCAATTCTGTGTTACACTGATCGACTGCGTTTACAATCCACGTTGGTCAGCCTGTCCTAAGCTTGATCAACAGGGCAACCCAAAAATTAAAGCCTGACAAAGCACTAGCTTGGTATGCAGCACGAAATTTCAGATCTTGCTCAATGCAAGAAGCTTTATTTAGGAACGAATAACCGCAAAAAAATTGTCGAACTAGTTAACTTGCTTGAGCCTCGCGGTTTTGAACTCAGAATTCCAGCCGATTTTTCCGACGTCTTTGATATCGACGAGACAGGTGCAACGTTTCTTGAAAACGCGAGACTCAAGGCGAGTTCACAGGCCCAGCATCGCGGACTTTGGGCGATCGGCGAGGATAGTGGGCTGTGTGTTCCAGCGCTGGGTGGTCGCCCCGGAATCTATTCCGCTCGTTTTTCGGGTTCCAAAGCCAATGACCAAACCAACAATGCGTTACTCCTCAAAGAAATGCAGTCGATACCCAAGGAGAATCGTCGGGCCTACTATGTCTCAACGATTGTATTGTCCGATCCTGCAGGTGGGATACATATCGAGACACAAGGGGAATGCTGGGGGCGAGTTTTGACGGAGTCGCGGGGCGTCGGTGGCTTTGGGTATGACCCGCTGTTCGAAATTGAAGAATACCATCAGACTTTTGCCGAAATGGGACTAGCTGTTAAACGTGCGATCAGTCATCGCGCAAGGGCATTGCGAGCCTTTCTGAATCGTCTGGATGAGATGCTTGCTTCCTGATGGCACCCATTAGCATCACAGACTGGCTGTTGTTATCCATAGCCGCCTTTGGTATCGGAATTACCAAAAGCGGTTTTTCTGGCGTGAGTATGGTTCACGTCATTCTCTTTGCCATCGTATTTGGAGCAAGAGACTCGACCGGCGTCGTTCTGCCGATGCTCATTGCTGGCGATATCTTTGCAATGTCTGTTTATGGAAAGCATGCGAATTGGCGCTACGTTCGTCGCATGTTGCTGCCAACGTTGATAGGCGTCGTGATGGGATGGCTTATGATGTTTCGACTTCCTGAAGCCTATTACCGTCCATTGATTGGCGCAATCATTTTTGGGCTTACGGTTTTGCAGATCATTCGACTCTGGAAAGAGGAATGGCTGGCCGACGTTCCCCATGCTGCATGGTTTGCTTGGAGTATGGGGATTCTCGTCGGACTGACAACGATGCTGGCCAATGCCGCAGGACCGGTGTTCGGTTTATATTTGCTGGCCGTTGGATTGCCCAAATTGGAATTTGTTGGGACCGCTGCCTGGTTCTTCCTGATTTTGAATATCGTGAAGATACCGTTTAGCTGGAGCCTCGGTCTTATTCGGCTCGACACGCTGGCGCTCAATGCAGTGCTCATTCCACTAATCGTGCTCGGACTCTGGGTAGGAACTCGCATCATTCGCATCATTCCCCAGCGATTGTTCGATAGTCTAATATTGGTCTTAACCGGTGTTGCTTCGTTCAGGTTTCTCTTTTGGTAGGTTGGCAATTTCTTGTAGCGGATTGGCGCAATCCAAATGGCACTCACTTTGATTTCGAATTCCATCAGCCGCAGTGCGCTAGCACCCGGTTTTCCAGGGATTCGAAAGAAACCGGACGCTAGCGTGTTCCGGCTAATTTGCAAAGTGACTGGCATTGGGCGCAAGCCACCAGGTTTTTCACGAGTTTTCTCGCACAACACCGGACGGCTAGCGCCCTTCCGCTCAAAGTGATTGCAGTCGGCTATCTTGTCAGCACGAATTGCAAAACACCGACGAGGCCAAAGAGTGAAAAGCCAGCGAATGCAATTGCCAACCAGGACAAGAATCGTCCAGGATTTTGAATGCCTGAACTGTCCGCCAGTTGCAGGACAATTTCTTCCGCCTGCGGCAACGACAATCCCAATTCGTCTCGGTATAGACATACCGCTTCGGCCCAATGGCCTTGCTGGATCAAATGTGTGGCAAGTGATTCTATGTTGGACATGATTTCTTACAGCTTTACCGCTCAGTTAATCTGAGGGGTTTGAGAGGATTAGAACCTCTGGCGACGATAGGGGTATTGCGGAACATAAAAGAGGATTTTTTTCCTGGCTTCTTTGATTCGGCAGAGTGGTTTTACAGACTTTAGCTAAACCTTAGTCTTGAGCCAAATTTTTTAGACTCCTATACTCCGCGATCAACTTGAGCCTCAGACGCTGGCTGCGATTCGCGACCGTCGCACCTATTAACATGACCAGCGTCCGCAGGTCAGATGGCCCAATCGAACTAACTTTTAACCCATGGAGAGCGATTCGGTAGTGGAACGGAGTCCCCTGACCGATTCAAACCAGACGAGCCAACCAC
>JAYVBW010000697.1:0-1983 GCA_043750255.1 Pirellula sp. | reverse complement strand
CGCGACGGCAACTTGCACTTTGTTATCTCACAGCCGATGGCCACTAGTGCGGATACGGACAAGTATGCGAGATTTATTGATGACATGGTCGATCTTGTGGTGCATCGATTCGACGGTGCACTCAAAGCCGAACATGGAACCGGGCGAAACATGGCTCCCTTTGTCGAAACCGAGTGGGGTACCGAAGCCCTCGGGATCATGCGACGACTCAAGAAAGCGGTGGATCCGCTTGGGCTCCTTAATCCTGATGTGATTTTGACGTCGCGACCGAAACTTCACTTGGAAAATATCAAGGATCTACCGGTCGTAGAGGAGGTCGTTGATAAATGCGTTGAGTGCGGTGCATGTGAGCCTCGTTGCCCAAGCCGAGACTTTACAACTTCGCCACGACAACGCATTGTACTCCGCCGTGCCCGCCAACGAATGATTGCAAGTGGCAAGGTTGAGTTGGCTAAACAATTGGATCGCGAATACGAGTTTGCTGGCAAGGCCTCATGTGCAACGGATGGTTTGTGCGCGCTCGATTGTCCTGTTGCAATCAATACTGGCGATTTGATTAAGCAGCTTCGCAGCTCGTCAACGGGTCGACTCGACTCCGCCGTCGCTTCCATGCTGGGCAGGCATTTTGGCGTGGCTGAGCAAGCCGTCCATCTGAGTTTGCTGGCAGGTCGTGTAACTAGTGGTGTGATCGGCGATTCCGCTTTACGATCAATCACCGGCGTGTTGGCCAAAGTGTTTTCGGGTTTTCCCCAGTGGCACGCTGGTCTTTCGTCCGACCATGCCTCCATTGATCGCTCACTTATTTCCGACTTCGAGGTTGCGGAGTTCATTTATTGGCCTACCTGCATGTCGCGAATGATGGGCGGAACCGCCGATGCATTGCTACGCGTTTGTTCCAAGGCTGGCGTGGCAGTCCATATTCCAACGAATGCGACTGGCAAATGCTGTGGCCAGGCGTTCTCGTCCAAGGGGTATGTCGACGTCGCCATTCAAAAGCAAAATGAATTGCTCGACTCGATTTGGGAATGGACCAAACATGGCGAACGACCCGTTGTGCTCGATCTGGGCTCGTGCACATCCTTTCTGAAGACCGGCTTGCCTTATTTGGATCAAGTACGCAAACACCGCCTTGAGTCCTTGACGATTTTGGATTCGACGGAATTAGCGGCTAGCCTGCTTCCGAAACTCACGATTGCAAAAAGAATTGCGAACGTTGCCGTCCATTCGGTTTGTTCGAACCATCGCCATGGCTGGGGGGAGCCATTGATGGCAGTAGCGCAAGCGTGTGCGGAGCAAGTCCATGCCCCGCACGAAGGAAAGTGTTGCGGAATGGGCGGTGACCGCGGATTCGAAATTCCTGGGCTCGCATTGAGCGCGACTGCGGATGTCTCAAACAAGATGACTGAAACGAAATGCGAATCCGGTTTTACGAACGCTCGTTCGTGTGCGATTTCACTAAATAGTGGCAGCGGTCGCCCTTGGCGAAGTATATTTCAGCTTTTGGATGAATGCTCTTCCTCGTGAGCCTGAGGACTGCCTAGGAGGCAGTCTTTCCAGTAAGCACCCGCGTTTCAAGTAGGTCCGGCTGTCCTCAGCCGGACATGATGGGCACGGCCAAGTGAGCGTGCCTGCCACCTACTAAATTATCCCAAACCACTAATTATCCTAAACCACTAATTATCCAAGAACGATTCACTGAGGACGAATTCACAATCAACGATTTCTGTTTTGAGTTTAGCGAGGTAGAAAATGCAAACGATTGACCCCTTCGCAGCTTCAAACAGGGAGACGACCTACGGATTGCCAAACAAGGGTGGCATTCAAACGTATCCGGAAGGTTTCTACCGGCCTGTCAAGAGCTTTGACTTGGTGCGAATGCTTGTGGCGCCCTTCAAGAGTCCCAACTGGCCCATGAATTTATTGTGGATGTTTGTTTGCCAGCTAGCTTCGATCATTGTCGTTGGAAGTTTGGTCGCATTCGGC
>JAYVBW010000696.1:0-4488 GCA_043750255.1 Pirellula sp. | reverse complement strand
GACGATTGCTTCACGGGTGCTCGTGTATTTCAAGGTGGCGGCACCGAAATCACCGGCAATGACTTACAAGGCATGATTGGCGAAGCCGCTGAAAAAGCGCTACAGCGACTGTTTCGGCAGTTTAGCGTGTCTGACCACGATGGGTGGGGCAAAGTCTACATCAATGCCAAGAAAGGTGCCCCGGATGCACTCAAAGCGGTTGGCTACGAAGGCGAGCCTGCGCAAAACCCAGTATGCAAAACGATACTGGCCTTCATCGGTCCTGGCAAAAAAGGATCTGAGGTTCGGGACAAGTTCGAAAGTGCACCCTACGGTTGGTCTGGTGACGCGGTCGATGGCGGATTGCATGTTCTACTGATAGCCGGGCTGATGCGTGCAGCCGACGAACGTGGCACGACGCTCGATCCCAAGGAGATCGAACGCAAAGCGATCAGCAAGGCCGCGTTCAAGGTCGAGTCCACGACGGTTACTACACCCCAGCGAATCCAGATCCGCAAAACCATGCAGCGGCTGGGTATTCAGGCAAAACAAGGCGAAGAGCTTGCGTCGGTGCCAGCATTTATTCAAAAAGCACTCGACTTAGCCGAACGAGCTGGCGGTGAATCGCCACGTCCAGAACGCCCGAAAACAACACTTCTCGAAGAGATCCGACTAGCAGCAGGCAGTGAGCAACTGATCGCGATTTATAACGGTCGCGATGAACTGAAGGACTCGTTTGATATTTGGGAAGACCAAGCCAAACGCATAGACATCAGGCTGCCGATTTGGAACAAACTGCAAACCCTACTGCGTCAAGCAGAGTCGTTACCGGAGGCGGCCACACACCAGTTCCAGGCCAAGAGCATTATCGATAGCCGATTGTTGCTAACCGATCCAGATCCCGTCACGCCGATGGTCCTAGCGTTGTCACAGCTATTGCGTGACGAGCTAAACGCCATATCGACTAAATACGAATCCGAATTCAATCGCGGATTGGAGGGACTCGATCAAGACAAAAACTGGCAGTTGCTAGAGCCAGAGCAACGCAATAGTCTATTGACCCCGCAACATCTAACGCTTTCGCAGCGACCGGAGATCAAGGTGCAGACCGATGCTGACATTATTGCGACGCTCAGTAAAGTGTCTTTGTCCAGTTTGCGAGACCGAGTTGTTGCGATGCCAAGTCGCTTTCAGCATGCAGCCCAGAATGCCGCGATCTTGATGGAACCGAAAGTAACTTTCGTGTCGGTACCAAGACGAACATTAAAGAGCGAAGCGGATATTTCCCATTGGGTTAGCGATGTGCAAAAGCAACTCATCGCAGCACTCGAAAAAGGCCCAGTTGGAATTCAATGAGAATACAGAGGCAAACATGATTGAACAAATTAGCATTCGGAACTTCAAGAGTTATGCATCGGCCGATATACATTTCGCACCGATCACCTTCTTGATTGGTGCCAATGCGTCTGGCAAGAGCAACGCTATTGAAGCCATGCGTCTACTCAACTGGCTTTCGAAAGGTCATCGATTGGACGATATCACCAAGCGTGGGACCGGTTTCGAAATCAACCTTCGTGGTCAGGTGAAGGATCTCTTTCACGATGATCCGGAGAAATTCGAATTCGATGTTCTGATCAATGGCAACGAGGGCAAGAAAGTTATTCTCAGTATCGGAATAAGCTTGATTAACGAGCAATTGGTAGTCACTTCAGAATCGGCAAAGGCTCCGAGTGAGGAGAACACTTGGTACTACGAAATAGACGGAAAACCAAACCCCCGCACAGACGAAATTCAAGTTTCGTACAACAACTTCAATAGGGGTGGAAACAAGCCTCGCATCCCCTGTTCAAGCCAACAGGCCATTTTTTACCAACTCCAAAGCCCAGGAACTTTTAACAATGAGCACCAAACATCCAGGGAAACCATCCCGAATATCGCGAAGACCTTGCGAGAGCACCTAAAGAACATTGAGTTTCTCGATCCACGTCCATCTTCTATGCGTGGCTATGCATTTATCGGAGATAAGGAACTCAACGAAGATGGATCGAATGTTTCAAGCTTGCTCTATCGCATTTGCAATGAAAGCTCCGAAAGCAAAGAGCGACTTTTGCGTTTCATTCGATCACTACCCGAACAGAATATTCAAGATATACAGTTCGTCAAAACTGCACGAAACGAAGTAATGGTACAGTTGATCGAGACGTTTCGATCGGCCTTTGGGGAGGTGGTCGCACCGTTACTTTCGGACGGTACACTTCGCGTATTATCGATTGCTGCGATTCTTCTCACAGCTCGGGAAGGGTCCTGCGTTGTTATCGAAGAAATCGATAATGGTGTTCATCCAAGCAGAGCAAAAGCTCTTGTCGAAAATATACAAGAAGTGTGTGCTCAACGTAATCTGAGAGTACTTTTGACTACGCATAACCCCGCGCTCCTGGATGCGATTCCGGATCAAAGTTTAGAAGATGTCCTTTGTTGTTATCGCGACGCTGGCGAAGGAGACAGTCGCATTGTTCGACTCGGCGACCTCGATCGTTATCCAGAGCTTGTCGCCCAAGCGAGCCTGGGAGAACTTGTTACTACACAAGTGCTGGATCGTTTTCTAAAGGACAAAACATCTGAAGAAGAGCGAACCCATCAGTCGCTAGAATGGCTGGAAGAACTAAAAAAGGAGGCGGCTGAATGAAAGCCATTTGCCTCGTCGACACAACCATCTTTCTGGAAGCCCTCAATGTACCCAGTAAGGCCAATCAACATACTGCAATTACGAATCAAATTGAAGCGAAAATTCGCAACAAGGAATCTCTATTTCTATCAATGGCCACGGTCCTGGAAACCGGGAATCACATTGCGCAAAACGGAGATGGGAACCAGCGACGACAGTGTGCGGAGCGATTTGTTAAACAGGTCCAGAAAGCAATCGACGGTGGTTCACCATTCAAGCCAATCAACTTTCTTGAAGCTAACGATATGCGCCGGTGGCTGGCGGAATTTCCAGATTGGGCGATGCAGGGACAGGGGTTGGGTGACCTGTCGATAAAACATGATTGGGAACGTCTCTGTGAACAGAATCCGGCGCGACGAGTTTACATTTGGTCACTTGATGGTCATCTGGCCGGTTTTGACACAGGCGAGAAAAACTGAAAACTGAACACTGAAAACTGAACACTGAAAACTGAACACTATCCCATGCCCAGCCTCGACAAACCACTTCGCAACCAATTGGAACGCGCTGTCAAAGACGCGCGAGACGTCGCTGAGACGGCAGTACGTTCGGCATTGGAGCAGCTTGGAGTCGGTGAAGCCAATCCACCGCCTCACTTGTCCAATGACGAGCGTGATCTACGACGACGATTGCGTATCCACGGTCGGCAACTAGGCGATGCGATTATTGATGAGCCGACGGCGCTAGCCGCGGGTGTCGATATCAGCCGCAAGGCGCTAGCCCCCGGTTCTCCCGGCCCCCGCAAAGGTACACAAACGATCGAAAGACTAATTGAGGAAAGTGCCTACGAACATTGGCATCGCATGTTGTTCGCTCGGTTTCTAGCCGAGAACAACTTGCTGATGTATGACGAGGAGAGTTTTCAGTTTTCAGTTTCCAGTGTTCAGCAAGACAAGGAAACTGAAAACCGAACACTGAAAACTGAAAACTTAATCGCCATCTCAATGGACGAAGCCGAAGACTTGGCTCAGGAGCATGGCTTGAGGAATAAATGGGAGCTGGCAGCTCAAGTGGCGACCAGCATGTTGCCGCAGATTTTCCGTGTCGACTCACCGGTATTTGAGATCCCGTTACCACCTGAGCATCAGCAGCAGTTGGAGAAGCTAATCAGCGGTTTGCCAGTCGATGTTTTTACGGCGTCCGATTCATTGGGCTGGACCTATCAGTTTTGGCAAGCACGACGCAAGGAACAGGTCAACGAATCGGGAGTGAAGATCGGTGCCCGTGAGCTGCCGTCAGTGACCCAGTTGTTCACGGAAGATTACATGGTGGATTTTCTGCTCGACAACACGCTCGGCGCGTGGCACGCCGGTAAAGTCCTCACCGAAAATCCAAAGTTGGCAGAAGCTGCGCAGAGTGAACAAGAACTCCGCCAGGCGGTTTCACTGCCAGGATGCCCGTGGACATATTTGCGATTTTTCGATCAGCCGCAGGGCGCTAGCCCCCGGTTACCGACCGACGCCGTGTTACCGACCGAAGCCATTCCCGACCAACAACCGGACGCTAATGCGTTGCGGCTGATCGCATTGCGGCAGATGGGATGGACACCCGCCGCAGGCACATTCTCCGGCTGGCCCAAGACGGCGAAGGAACTTAAGTGCCTTGACCCGTGCATGGGGAGCGGGCATTTCGTAGTGGCGATGTTTGAGAGGCTGGTGGCACTGCGCCTGGCCGATGAGGGCCTCGACGAGGCGGAGGCCGTGAAGGCGGTCATCCGCGATAACTTGTTCGGATTGGAGATTGACCCACGCTGCACGCAGATTGCTGCGTTCAACTTAGCGTTG
>JAYVBW010000695.1:0-3552 GCA_043750255.1 Pirellula sp. | reverse complement strand
CAGGCACGACCGCGATTCTTCGAGGCACCGTCAACTCGGTTCGAACATCTGAACTACTCGTGCAACTGCTCAGTTTTGAGCCAGGAATCGATCGCGTTAAGAATGAATTGAAAGTTCGCTGATGCTCAATGGGTCACTCACGCTTGTTGTTCCTTGCGATGGGCTGGATCCAGTGGCCTTTCCGAATGTCGGTTTTGGTCGGTTTCGCTGAAAGTGAGGTTGAATTGCGTTGAATACCGCGAGACCGATAGTCGTCAACCTGCGTTGAAATCGGAGCGACCCATGATTCGCCAGCGTCCCCAGGACGGAACGATGGGTTTCCGTCTTCCTGAGACTTGAGCAATACAGAGGAATCGTTGGCAGGTTGCGTTATCGGAAGATGACTTTCGGATGCTCGTGAAGACTCCGTTGCTGAGCTTGGCGCTCGCAAGTGGCGCTGGAAGGCTGGCGGCAAGTCGATGGCTTCGATGCTGCTTTCTTCTGACGCCTTATGCTTTTTGTTAGCCGGAGTTGTGCCGTCTGTATGACTAGCGAGACTTACGGGCGAGGTTAAAGATTTGGCCGATTCAGAAAGGCTCTTAGCAATTTCCTGGCTAGCTGGAACGCCTGGCAGCATTTTGATCGTGGGATCGGAAATAGTGGTACCACCCTCGCGGCCTTCGAAACGCGAAATCAGACTTAGTCGGCGAGGTGGCCCACCTACTTCGCCCCAGGGAATCCAAACGCTATACGATGGCCCCATTGATGTCTTACTCATATGCGTCTTGAACTGATCTGCGGTGAACACATACTTGCGAAGTGGTTTTTGATCCGAAGGAGTATTATCATCGGCATCGAATACATAAACGGCGAAGTTGCCATCCACTTCGACGGGTTCCGTATTTTCTTTGCCATAAAAATAGACCCTACCACCAAAGCCACGAACTCCAGGCTGGCTCGGTTGATGTAGAACCGAATCGGTCCAAACGGGCAGAATACGATCGGGAATGGCTTTGGCCTCTTCTTTCTTCCAAGGCCATACGGTTGCGGACGGCTTCGGCGCAAACTGGCAGCCTAGCGAACAAAAAAGCATGGAAACGCAGACATAACATGCCGCGCGAGCTAGTGTTGGCTTCACATAGCACGACGCGCCAGCTAGTGACTGGGATTTCAACTTCGAAATGAACATCAGCGAGCACCTACTACATTTACTTTAGCATTCGAATCTCGGTTGCCAGAGTTATTTTCAATCGTTTGAAAGACTGCTGGCTGAACGGGAGCCGGAATCAGCTCAGGAGAACGGAGCGGACCGCCAGCGGGGTCGTTCATCAAGGCTGGACCAACTGACGGTGTGCCAGTCGATGGACGCAACCGGGATCCTCTTGGATCGATATCGGGATAAACTACATCCCAGACGTCTTGCTTCATCATATCGATGGCCATGTCGGTTCTTGAATAGACATCTCCATGGATCTCAAAGATTTCCGCTTCGCACCAACTCATCCTCGCAAACTCAGCTTGTTTAAGTCGCTCCATGTCACCTTGAGAACGCACCACGTGAGGGGTCAAGATGATGAGCAGTTCTGCACGTTGCATTTGTTTAAAATCATAGCTAAACAAATGTTTGAGTATTGGCAAATCCCCTAACCAGGGAACCTGGCGATGTTCGATTTTTGTACTTCGCGAAATCAAGCCGCCAAGAATAATCGTCTCGCCATCCGCGGCGCTCACGGTCGCTTGGGCTGTGATCGTATCGATGCGTGGTGAACGGATTACGGTACCGTTGTTTGAGGTCGACACAGGAATTCCTTCGATCTCGGGACCGACCTTCGACTTTTCAGCGTCGATCTCCATGACTACATTACCCTCCGGACTAATTCGCGGCGTCACTCCAATAATCAGACCGACGTTGACATCAATGAGTCCGTTCGTTGTACCGAATTGAGTCACACTCGAAGTGGTGATTCGAGGTACGCGTTGTCCTACTTGGATAAAGGCCTGCTGATTGTCAAGTGTCAGTACTTGGGGTCGACTCAAAACTTCCAATCGTCGCGAATCTTGGAGAGCACGCAGAAGGAAGCTAACGTTTTCGCTACTTGCAGAGAGAACTAATCCTCCGAATCCTAGTTCTGTATTGCCTCGCCCCACTGAAAAGTTCGAGATACCCTGACCACTGACTGCGTTGGAATTAGCGAGCGCCTTGTCCGAACTACTATTGCCGAGCGGCAGCGTCGAATTGAAATTGTAACCTGGAACATTACTTGAGAGTGCACCTAGGAGACTACGGTCGAAAAGAACCGAATCTTGCAGTCCCAATTCAACGCCGAATTCACGTGTATTGCTGAGCGCGATCTCTGCGATCACGACTTGGATCATGACCTGCGGAGGTTGCTGGTCGAGTTGTTCGATCAACCGACTTATCTCTTCATAGTACCGCGGCGTCGCGCTGAGGATCAATTTATTCTGAACGGGCTCGGGCACGACGACGACTTCTCGATCGATCTGTTCGAAAGGGTTATTCGCACCGGGTGCCGCAATTTCGACTTGTCGCTTGCTGCGAAGAAACTCGTTGATCGCAAGTGCAACGTCAACTGCAGGTGAGTTCTTAAGTTGGTAAACAGTACTTTTTCGTTGCATTTTGTCCCCTTCATCGAGACGCAAAATC
Organism: Pirellula sp.; assembly: GCA_043750255.1. Classification (GTDB taxonomy): domain Bacteria; phylum Planctomycetota; class Planctomycetia; order Pirellulales; family Pirellulaceae; genus JBKCUI01. Next base: position 908 of record JAYVBW010000695.1, on the reverse strand, counting down.
AGCGCTTCGACAATTTTCAGATCCCCTTCCGACCCAACAACAATGACGTTGTTACCCCGTGAGTCGACGGTAAACCGCAAGGGCATCAGTGCCGTTTCATCCGGTGCACTCGAGAGCTGTGGTGACGTTGACGCCCCTGCACTTTGTGCTGGGAGCAGGGCTCGGAGTGTTTCTACCAAAGCAGCAGCATCGCCGTTCTTGACAGGGAAGATCTTAATCTTGGCAACCATCCCGGGAGTATCGAGTTGTTCTATTAGCTGCTCAATCAGTGGCAACGTTGCAGGTGGGCAAGATACCAGTAAGGAATTATTTCGTTCGTTCACTGTGATTTGATTTGCCCCCAATGTTCCGCTTGTTGCAATGGTACGCCCATCCTTGTCAAGAAGCTGAACACTCGCTCCCGGTCCATTGGCAGAGGTGGTAAGTGCCTGCTGAAGCGATTTAGCAATGTCGGCAGCCAAACTATGTCGCAACTGAAAGACACGTGCTTGTTGCATTAAAGTGCCCCTCGGGACGTCAAGTTGGGCAATCAATCGGCGTATTTCAAGCAGATCGCGAGGTGGCGCGTGCACGATGATCGCATTGGTTCGATTGTCCACCATGGACTGAATAATAGGGGCGAGGCCCCCGCGGTTTAGAAAGAAAGTCCGAAGTTGGGTTTGCAGTTCGGTTGCAGTAGCGTATTGCAATTGAATCACTTCGAATTGCGAGTCCGGAGAAGTCGGCTGATCTAGTTTTGCGATCAAATCTTTGACCGCAGCGACGGCTTCTCCCCAACCGATCAGAAGCAGCGAATTCGGCTTTCCAAGTGGAGTTACCGACACTCGGCCTTGTATAGACCCAACCAGTTTTTCTTGCATGGATGTGATCAGTTTTGCGATTGCCTCGGATCCGGCATGTTGCAATGC
>JAYVBW010000694.1:0-14946 GCA_043750255.1 Pirellula sp. | reverse complement strand
CCCGACAGCATTGTAATGGGAAACTGGTATCCGTCCTCGAGGGCGGATACCATCTAAAACATTTGCCAGAATGCGTCGACGCTCACTTGCTTGGAATTGCGAGCGAAGTGGAGTAATCCAGCGTTTCCTCAGTTACTTGTTGTTCTTGCGTTTTCCGGTTTTTTCCTTGAACGCGTTTTGAGCTTGAGGGGGCAACTTGCCAAGCTGCTCAGGTGTCAGCAATTTGCCAATCTCAACACGAACTTTACCAAGCAGCCCTTCCGTTTCGTTGAAGACTTTGGTTTGGTCAGCGGTCAAACCCATCGCAGCTTCAGCAGCAGCTTGAATTTCCTTACCCTTCTTGCCCTCTTCTTTAGCGGCTTTACTAGCATCTGTTCGCTTCTTCAAAATGTCGGCGGTAATGCCACTCGCCTTTCGTTTGGCCGCTACGTCCGTCGCAACCTTCGAAAACATTTCTTTAATCTTGGTCGTTTCTTCGTCTTTTAACTCAGCTTTTTCAAGCTGCTTCATGAAATGGGTCACCATGGCCTTGGCTGGATCTTTTTTGTCCCCCTTCCCTTGAGCATTCAATGAGACGGAGTGGATGAGGAGGGCTGCAATCGCGAGCAGGGAAAGAAAAGACTTTTTCATGTGTGATACCTGTGATGGAAAACTAGGAGCGGAAACGGAGGAACCTTTTAAGCGAACAATTGTGGAATGATATTACCATCTCGGACGAGCGTTATTGGACGCCCAGATTCGGTTTGGAACTCTTGCTTGGGATCGATTCCCAGGTTGTAATAAAAGGAAGCTGCCACATCACTTGGTGAAATGGCGTCGTTGGCGGGCCCTGCCGCAGTCTCGTCGCTTTGGCCAATAACCTGTCCGCCTCGTACTTTGCCGCCAGCCATCAACATAAACATGCAACGCGGATATCCTTGGACTCACTATTGGGTTTGGCTTCTTGCTTCGGCTTCTTTGTCTTACCGATCTTACTTTCAACACGCTTCAACAAAGCGGATAGCTTAAGAGGACATTTCGGAGGAGACCGACTGTGCGAGCGTACCTAGCTCTCTCCAAAATGTGACGTACTTGTTTCGATCTTTGATATAGTTTTCGTCGAACACTGCTTTGCGAAGCTCCTCACGCTGTTCGACAAATTTGGAGAAGTCACGGGGATCATCGGGGTGGAAAACTGGGCAAGGTCGGTCGTACACTATAGCGGCACCTTTCTCCCCCTGGGTATGAAAGCGCGAAAGCCCGATGACTCGGTCGGCAACGTAGATCGCTTCATTCAATTCGTGCGTTACCATCAAGATTGTATACTCCGGTCGTCGACCTTCTTTCTTGGCGATCAAGTTTTCTTGATAGAACCGCAAGAGCATCATCTGCAAATCCTCTCGCATCGCTTCATCGAGTGCGCCAAAAGGTTCATCCAATAACACGATTTTTGGACGCATGATAAAAGCTTGCGCTACCGCGACCCTTTGCTTCATTCCGCCAGACATTTCATGGGGATATTTACCACATGCATCGGATAGTCCAACAACATGCAGAAATTCAAGTGACTTTTTTAAATGGCCTCGGCGTTTGGCAAAATACTTTCTCGTCGCTAAGAATCGCATCCACATGGAGGTTTCATCCAACTTGAGCCCAAAGCTAACGTTCCTTTCGGCTGTCAGGAAATCGTAAAGGGCATAATTCTGATACACGATTCCAACGTTGCGATTTGGACCCCGCATTGGAATTCCATCAGTCAAAATCTCCCCCTGGGTAGGCGGATGCGTTCCAAGAATGGCTTTTAGCAGCGTGCTTTTACCGCAACCGCTAGGGCCGACTACGGCTACGATTTGGCCAGGTAACACTTGCAGGTCAATGTTATCAAGGACTCGGAACGAACCGAAGACATGACTTAAGGATTTTATTTCTAAGGCGTATTTACTCACTACTTGACTTCCTATTCCTACCGACTTTAGTCTACGTACCATGGGCATAGTTTTCGACGCAAAGTAACGAGTCCCCATTCTGCAATCAAGCCGACGAACGCGAGTATTGCCAAATAGACATAGACGACACTCATATTCAAAATGCGAGATTGCATGCGAATCTGGTATCCCAATCCTGCATTGCCAACGACCATTTCGGCCGCCAACAAAAAGACCATAGCCGGTCCAATTTGCAATCGTATGCTATCTATGATCTTGGGCAAAATTTGCTTCCAGATCACTTCGTAAATGATCTCTAGTTCGGACGCCCCGAGCGTGTAAGCTTTGTTGATCGCTTCGTCGCTAACGTCTTGCCGGACTGCTTGGTAAATGGACTGCGTCATAGAGAAAAAGATCCCCAACGCCACCATCGCGGTAAACATTTTTTGGTCGGTTCCTACGAGAGCAAAATAGATGGGCATCATGGCCGTCGGAGGTATCTTCGACAGAAACATCACAACTGGACCAAGCGGAGCTTCGATCCATCGGTAGGCACCCATCAAGACCCCAACCACAACGGAAGCCGCTACGCCGACACCCATTCCAAGTGCCAAACGCCAAAGTGTCGCGCGCATGTCGACCCAGAACATAGGTGGCTTGGGGTTTTCCGGCAGGCCCTGCGGCCGAAATATCTGTTTTAGCCCCTCCCCTAGTTTTTCAAAAGACGGAATGGTTGTTTGTAATTCATTAATGCGGGTTTGCCTTGCTGAGACCATCTCATACGCACCCAGCAATAAAGCAACTCCACCTATAGCGAGCAGCCAAAAAAACCACGGAGGAATGGCACGTCGAATCATTCAGTCACTTTTCCAATTGGATTTTCCGTCGACGGAAAGCAGAAATTCCGCGATTATGTTGATCGGTGTTGGTACGGCTAACAGCAAAGGGCATAAAAAAACGAAGCATTATCTAATGATGGCCATGTTGAGAACAACACGGCCCAGTCTACCACAACGGATTCAACTGCCAAAGGAGCTCGATTCGAATGACTGGACTGCAGCGACTAAACATAAAAGGGAAATGCGTCTTTACGGGCAAAAATAAGCATAGCTTGTTACCGTTCGAACAGTACAATTGACAAGTGCATTTGACCCATCTTAATCATCAAGAACGAGACTATTCAAAACGAGACTGTTCAACCTGAGGGTTCACGCCGCTTCGTGGGTTAAACGTGGGTTAGACAAATGCAAATCTATGGCTTTGAGAATTTGACGAAGTCCCGCATCTTACTGGCCGTTTGCATTTTGGTTGCTGCGATAACGAATCAAGTAGTCGCTCAATCCGTTAAACCGCCCCCCTGGATCTCAAATGCACCGGGTGAATTTGTGCGATTGATCGATCGTGGCAATGTCCAAATTGTGGTGGATGATGATCGCGTACTAAAGGAGGGCAAGACGGCGTTAACTGTCTTTCAGTTCGTCATCGACTACGATTTCAAATTTCGCCATCAATTGCTTGGTTTTGACAACCAGTCGCAGGTTTGGCAGGCAAACATTGTTGCTTGGATGGACCAGCCCAAGGTCAAGTTGGATCACAAGATTTATCTTCAGTCAACCTTCGCTCCCTCGTCACCTTGGGAGTCGAAATTGCTTCGCCACGAATTCGATCACGTCGCAATTAGTACCGACCCTCGATTGCTCAAAATCATCAAACGTGCACTTCAACAACGAAGGCAATGGGCGGCGAAATGGGAGCAAGCAAGTGCGCCGTCTGAAAAAGATATTCGAAAAAGCATCTTAGAGAGTTTCAAGTCCGATGTGACTTCGCTGGAGCAACTGGTGCAATCGCAATACGATGTTTTAGACCAAGTGTCTTTCCAAGGCTTGTCCGCACTCCGAATGCGGACGGAGTTTTTCAAACGGTTGTATACTGTCGAAGGGCTTGATCAGTGCAATTACGAGATGGATACTACGATGCGAAAGTATGTAGAGGAAAGACTTTCGAACCCGTCGAGTCCGAAGGAGATTGAGGGACATTATTTGTTTCTAACGCCGTAGTTGGAGAACATATCGAACGGCAGGCTTTCTCTTTAGACGCAAATTGCCCGTGGAAGTGTCTCTCTTGAATAGCGATCGGTCGCACCAAATCACTATCGAAAATCACGAGATTGAACGTCAAGTGGCCTAATTACCAATTGCAAATCCTCAACACGTCCAACCAATACGTGGATGACACCCTGACGGTTTTCCAAAATCCCGTGCACCAACCACGCGTTGGATTGCTTGCACAAAAGATAATAGTGCTTCCACGTTTCCGGACGAATTACCAAATTGATCGATCCGGTTTCGTCCTCCATCGTGACAAATGTGATGCCCTTGGCGGTTCCGGGTCTCTGCCGCAATAAAATCAGCCCTGCGACCCGAATAAATCGACCGTTCGAGGTATTCGTTAATTCATTTGCTGGTGTCACTCGCAGTCGAGAAAGTTTATTTCGATAGAAACCAATGGGATGCCCTTTGAGCGAAACGCCGGTCGTTTGGTAGTCGGTATAGACCTCTTCGAGCGGGGTCATTCGTGTAAGACTTTCAGGAATATCCTCGTCATGATCCAAAGCGCTGGCATCGAAAAGCGGCATCGCCATCTGCTTGCGCTGATGTGCTAACGATTGCCAATAGGCCGCTCGGCGGTCGCCCGATAGCGACTCCAGGGCCCCAGCATCCGCTAACGTCGAAAGGGTCGCTTGAGTTAGTCCCGCACGACGAACTAAATCCGTTTGATCGACGAATGCTGTCCCCACTGTCTTGGCCTGTACGATCCGTTGTGCGTCCTGTTCGTGCAGCCCGCGAATCATTTGGAGCCCCAATCGGATCGGCAACCTTGGGTTCGACTTCCCGGAAGCAAATGCTGCCTCGTTGCGGACGAGTGTGCTGTCCCACCGGCTCTCGTTGACATCCGGCGCAAGCACCTCGACATGATGACGACTCGCATCTTGAATGAGCTGAGAGGGTGCGTAAAAACCAAGCGGCTGGCTATTGAGCATCGCGCAGCAAAACACTTCAGGATAGTGATGTTTGATCCAACACGAAGCGTACACCAACAGGGCAAAACTGGCTGCATGTGATTCTGGGAATCCGTATTCCCCGAAACCACGCAATTGATTAAACACGCGTTCCGCAAACACTTCTTCCAATCCGTTGGACTGCATCCCTTCAATCAATTTCATTCTGAATTTATCGATAACTCCAGGTCTTCGCCATGCGGCCATAGCTCGTCGCAATTGGTCTGCTTCTCCCGGCGTAAATCCGGCTGCGACTACGGCCAGTCGCATGGCTTGCTCTTGAAAAAGTGGGACGCCCATCGTCTTGCGGAGCACTTGCGCAATCGCCTCATTCGGATACTCGGGCTGAGTTCCTGACTGACGTGCTTTTAAATACGGATGTACCATTTGACCTTGAATCGGGCCAGGCCTAACAATCGCAACTTCAATCACCAGGTCATAGAAGCACCTAGGACGCAGCCTAGGCAACATACTCATCTGCGCTCGACTTTCGATTTGAAAGACACCCACTGTGTCCGCTTGGCAGATCATGTCATAAACTGCGGAGTCAGCGCCGGGTATGGAGGCAAGCGTGAGCGGACGCTGGTAATGGCCTTCGATCAAATCCAAACTGCGATGGATAGCCGAGAGCATTCCAAGTGCAAGGCAATCTACCTTGAGAATCCCCAGTTCGTCCAAGTCGTTTTTGTCCCATTGGATGATAGTTCGGCCCGGCATGGCTGCATTCTCGATGGGGCACAATTCATAAAGTGCTCCTTGGGTCATGACCATGCCGCCGGTATGTTGTGATAAGTGCCTTGGGAAGCCGAGTAAGGACTGGACGAGATAAATGGTTCGAGCACCGACTTGGGATTTCGGATCGATGCCCGCAGTCGTACATTTCGATTCAAAAGACTCTTCGCCACCGCGTCCCTCAACGATTTTAGCTAGGCAGTCGATTCGATCTTGAGACAACCCAATCGCTTTGCCACAATCGCGAACTGCTGATCGCAATCGATAGGTTGTGACGGCGGCGGTCATGCCTGCTCGATGCCGTCCGTACTTTTCGTAGACGTACTGGATAACCTCCTCGCGGCGTTGATGCTCGAAATCGACGTCGATATCGGGAGCTTCATTGCGTTCGCGACTGATGAAGCGTTCGAACAAAAGTTCGTATTGGCTAGGATCCACACTGGTTACGCCGAGACAAAAACAAACCGCGCTATTTGCTGCCGAGCCGCGGCCCTGACACAGGATGTTTCGAGAGCGGGCGAAGCGGACCAAATCCCAGACCGTCAAAAAATAGGCTTCGTAATGCAAGTCTTGGATAATCGAAAACTCATGCTTGAGCATTTCGATGACGGAGTTCGGAACGCCGTGAGGGTAGCGTTCTTTGGCCCCTTTCCAAGTCAGTTGCTTGAGGTAGTCAATCGGTGCTACGCCTGTTGGCGAAGCCTCCAGTGGATACTCGTACCGAAGCGACTGTAAAGAAAAGTCGATCCGCTTGGAAATCTCGATAGTCGCTGTAATCGCTTCGGGGCAGTCACGAAACATTCGATGGATCGCTGACGGTGACTGCATGGCATAGGTCGCGTTCATTGGCCGCGAAGCAGCGACAGCGTCGATTGTCGTACCTGATGCGATGGCCGCCAAACAGTCCTGCAGCAACATCCGCTCGGGAAGGTGATAGTGACAATCGCCGGTAGCCACGAGTGGAACATTGGAATCGCCACTAACTTTTTTCCAACGAGCAAGTGATGATTGGTCGTCTACTCCACGATGGAGACTTGCAATGAGATAACCGCGGTCACCGAACACCTCTCGGAACTGATTGAGCCAAAGACTCCAATTTTGTGGATCTTTTGGTTCGAAGTCAGTTCCTGCATCGCACCAAGCTTTGTTTGGTATCGGTTTGACTGACAGTGGGGATAGGAGATCGGCCGATACTCGATCAGGCGTGACTGCTGAAGGCGTTTCGGGAAGTCGGGGTACAAAGCCAGCTATGCATTCGCTGCTGGATTCGGCGATATCGTGCCAGGACAAACGGCAGTTACCCTTGTCTGCACGAAGGCGTCCGATTGACAATAATTTGCAAAGGTTGGCGTAACCTTGCCGGCTTTGAGGCCACAAAACGACGGGCGGGCCATCCACGGGATGCAATTCGCTTCCGACAATAAATGGAAACGAAAGGTCGCGGGCAGCGGTATGAGCTCGAACGATTCCAGAGAGAGTATTGCGATCGGTGATGGCCAGCCCAAGGTATCCAAGCTGGGCTGCTTGCTCAACAAGCTCATGCGCATGGGACGCACCCTCCAGAAACGAGAAGTTGCTTTTGCATTGCAGTTCTACATATTGAATCATGCAGTTGAGGGCTCTAAATAATGACGTTAAAGAACATCCCGCGTCCAGGTTCCGGCAAAAAAATGGGAGGCAAAAAAAACGAGAACGATTTTACCCTGTCTTCCTGCACTTCTCGGCGAACGCCACCAATCGCGGAGTGCTCCGATGCATCGGCGTTTTAAGACTGCTGGAATTACGACGGCGCTTTGCGAGTGGACTTCCGAACATACCAAGTGGTAGATGCCACGGAAATCTTAAAGAGGACATGAATTTCCGCACTCCGAAGGGTGGTGTTGGGTGGCATCGAAGCTTCTACGGTTCAGGAATTTTCGACTGAAGGAAGTATACCAAATAGAAAGCTGCCTAGGTCGCATGTATCCATCAGGGATTCGGATAGAATAGATTGAAATTGACGAAATCCATTGTTTCCCCTACTTGCCCTTTATGAACGCGACCATTCCTTACAAAACCGTAATTGGGCTCGAAGTACACGTCCAACTCAAGACCGAGACGAAACTATTTTGCCGATGTAGTACGCAATTTGGCGCTGCACCCAATACGCAGGTCTGCCCGGTTTGCTTAGGGCTGCCAGGTGCTCTGCCGGTCCTCAATGCCAAAGCAATTGAACTTGCAGTCCGAGCTGGAGTCGCACTTCAATGCAATATTGCTCCGTTTACCAAGTGGGATAGAAAGAACTATTTCTACCCAGATCTCCCCAAAGGATACCAAACGAGCCAATTTGATTTGCCCATTTGCGGCGGTGGTTTTCTTGAAATCGATTCACATGACCCAGTCACCGGCGAACCGAATCGCAAAAGGATAGCCCTTGTTCGCGCACACCTTGAAGAGGACGCTGGCAAGAGCATGCACGATGAAGTTGCCGGTCGCGCGGATACTCGAATCGATCTGAATCGGGCTGGCACACCGCTTCTCGAAATCGTTTCCCAACCGGAGCTTTCGAGCGCAGAGGAAGCGAAAAACTACCTGACCGAGATGCGTCTATTGATGATGTTTTTGGGCATTACGGATGGCAATATGCAAGAGGGCTCACTTCGCGCTGACGCAAACGTAAACTTGCATCTACAAAAGGATGGCAAAACTATTGCAACACCGATCGTTGAAATCAAGAACCTCAATAGTTTCCGAGCAGTAGAGCGGGCGATACTTTTTGAGTCCACCCGTCAGTACGCTGTGTTCCAAGAGACGGGACTTACTATCGGCCAATCTCCAAAACAAACGCGGGGCTGGAATGATGCTGCTGGCGAAACGGAAATGCAACGCGAGAAGGAAGATTCAGCGGATTATCGATACTTCCCCTGCCCCGACCTAGTGCCAGTTGTTCTTACCGAAAAAGCGATCGAACTCGCGAAGTGTGCTGTAACCAAAACACCAGCGACGGTTCGCAAGTCACTCATCGAAAAGCATTTGCTGAAGCCGAGCGAAGCCGAAGCTCTGGTCCAACAAGGAGGTGTTGTCATTGAGTATTTTGAGTCGCTATTGGAACAAGGGGCTTCGCCAAAGCGAGCTACGTCCTGGATGTTGCAAGATGTTCTGCGGTATCTCAACGAAAACAATACCGAGATCGATTCCTATCCGATACATGCCGATTCGCTTGCCAAACTACTCGTCGCGATTGAAGGCGGACAACTGGATACGACGCGGGGAAAGGAAGCGTTGGTTAAGATGATTGCCGAACCAGGATTGTCCGTCGAAAAGGCCATCGCGTCCCTCGGAATTGCTCAGGTCGACTCCAGCGAACTGGAAACGCTTTGCAAGCAACTACTGGCGGAAAATCCAGGCGTGATCGAAAAGGTTCGAGCTGGAAATAGCAAAGTGTTGGCTTCCTTGGTTGGACCTGCCAAAAAGAAAAACAAAAATGTCGATCCGAGACAAGTTCAAGAGACTTGTCAACGAATGATCGAGTCAGGAGCGTTTTAACTAGGGTTCAGTTTCCATTCGTTTCCAAGCTCCAGCTTGGGAACGCGGTCCACGAAACTTGGGAAATAAATCCATTACTAGTTCTCTTGTTGTTCTACTAAAGTTTTCCTTATGAAATAGGTATGGCTCATGGTCCTTCAAAGATTTACGTCGTTGCTCAGTCTATCTTTTGGTTTACTATTTTGCAGTCTCACTGTTTCGGGGCAAGAGCCTAAACTTGCTAGCTCGAAAGGCGAATCCACCGTATGGATCCAAACCTGGATCGATGCAAACTTAGTAACGTTAGTGGAGGATTACTGGTGGCTTCATGAGAATCCAGAACTATCGTATCAAGAACAGGAGACGGCAAAATACGTTGCTGCGGCTTGGAGGAACGCCGGGTTTGAAGTGACGACCGGCATTGGAGGGCATGGCGTCGTGGCCTTGATGAAGAACGGCTCGGGGCCAACTCTCATGTTGCGAACGGATCTCGATGCTTTGCCAGTGAAGGAAGCCACAGGTTTACCGAGAGCGTCCAGCAAGACGACAACGCTCGCTTCGGGTGCGACAGCAGGCATCATGCACGCGTGTGGTCACGATGTTCACATGACCAATTTGATCGCGATAGGCCGGTTGATGGCCGCACACAAGGATCGTTGGCGAGGTACGCTTATGCTCATTGGACAACCTGCTGAGGAACGCGGTGGTGGTGCTCAAAAGATGCTGGACGACGGACTGTTTACCAAATTCCCGAAACCCGACTATGCGTTGGCGCTTCACTGCGAAGCAGCCAAAGCCGCCACGGTAGCATTGCGAGAGGGATACATGATGGCAAATGTGGATAGCGTCGACATCGTCGTCAAAGGGCGTGGTGGCCACGGTGCAGCCCCGAATACCACTATCGATCCCATTGTTCAGGCGGCTGAGTTGGTGATGAGTTTGCAGACGATCGTGAGCCGCGAAGTTAAACCGACCGAACCTGCCGTCATCACCGTGGGATCCATCCACGCTGGTACCAAACACAATATTATTAGCGACCGTTGCGATCTGCAGTTGACCGTTCGAAGTTATACACCTGAGGTTCGAAAATTGCTGATCGATTCCATCCATCGGAAAGCAAAAGCTATCGCTGCTGCGTATGGTGCCGACGAACCAATCATTTCGCTTTCAGATGGAACACCGGCGCTTTTCAACAACTTGGAGCTAACCAAACGACTTCGCAAAACGCTCGAAGGAACGATCGGAAAAGATCGAGTTGGGGAGGCTGATCAAGTGATGGGGGGCGAGGACTTTAGCCAGTTCGGAATTGCTGGAGTGCCAAGCGTTATGTACCGGATAGGAACGATTGAATCCGGGCGATTTGACGCTATGCAGCGTCGCGGGCAAACAATTAGCCTGCATGCACCTGATTATTACCCAGATATCGATAAAACGCTCCCTACGGCAATTCTGACCATGGCAGCAGGTGCGGTTGAACTTTTGCAGTAAGCGAATCCAACTTGGCAGTGGTAGACTCTTTGGTTACCATCAAGTATACAGGATTTTTGTTCGGATCGAATCATCACCTTAAAGTGCAGATGGAGTATCTTACATGTTGAAAATCATGGCGACGGGCGTAATCTATTTACTGTCGGTTTTTTGGCTTCCGCTCGCGGAACTGCAACATACCGAGGATTCGCTCAAAACCGTTAAAGAACGAATCGCTGAAAAGAAAGCGATCCTGGTTGATGTTCGCGAATTGGTTGAATGGAATGACGGCCATATCGAGGGGGCAGTCCATCTTCCATCGAGAGATCTTCAGGATAAATTCGACGAAAAAAAGCTGAGGGAGAAACTGCCGAAAGGCATCATTGTCTATACGCATTGCATGGTTGGATATCGAGCGCTAAAAGCAGGCAAGATCATTGAAAAGTATGGTTACGACGTACGGCCACTGAAGCCCGGTTACAAGGAGTTGCTCGAAGCTGGATTCAAAAAAGAGAAGTAGTAGTGCGATTCCTGGAAGATGATATTCCGAACAAGGTAAGTGCCAATCTTTACTTGAGCTGCTGGTCAAACCAATCAGCCATTACTGCAACTTCAATAGGTAGGGTTAACCACGGGTGGCCACCCCCTTGTTTGACAATGAGTTCGGCCGAGCCTCCCGCTGATTGGATGGCTTCTACCAACTTTTGCGAATGCGAAAGCGGAACAACTTCATCAGCGTCACCGTGAATTAACAAAAAGGGCACGCGGGGTTTCCGTACTTGATAAAGTGGTGAGATTGCTTTTGCCATTTCCTGAAGCTCTTCGTTGCTTTTGCCATTCAACGCTCCTTCTTTGGCCGAATTTGCGCCAACGGCTAATAGCGGGGCGAGAACTTTGGGATCGATCATTTTTCCATCTCTCCATTCCAGAAAATCGGTTGGTGGAAAGAATACAGCAACCGCTGCGACGGAGGTGTCGTGCCGATCCATCTTGTTCTTTGCGATTGGATCACTTGCCGTAGGCGTCAATGCTGCCAAGGTTGCTAAATGGCCACCCGCGGACGCACCGGTCAAGCCAAGTTTACTTGCCTCGATCCCATACTTATCTGCATTCTCTTTAACATAGCGAATTCCCAACTTGACGTGCTGGTCCATTTCCAGTGCGGTATATCGCGTTTTAGAGCCCGGACGAAGCGCAAATACGACATAACCTCGGCCGCAAAAGGTGGTGTAGAGCTGAGCTAGAGTATGGTCGCGAATCTTGCCCCTGTCCGAATGCCATGCACCGCTGGCAACATCGACGATAGCACGTCCGTTCGCCGGACCCGTTGGAGTAAAGACATCCATCAAGAGGCCTGTTCCATGAACTTCAGCGAAGACAATATCCTGTAACTGCACGTAGTTGGGCACCTCATTCGCCTCAACTTGAAACGCCATGTTCACTAGCGAAATGGTCATGATACAAATAACTAAGAAACGCATACGTTGCTCCATGAAGCACATAATGAACAACAAGACCTGAACAGCAGCCGAAGACGGATCCTAACACGACTAACGGGACTATTCAAGTTCGCACGGTGTTTGGCCCGTGCAATCCAATTAAGCATTTACGTCGCCTGCATTGGCCCATCGATATCCCGGTTTATCCGCAATCTCCTTACCTGTATGCAAAAAATCAACCCTTTGAGTGCCTATCCGCTGGGCGAAACCTGTTGATCCATTTTCAATAATCCGGAATTGTTGCCTACCAACTCTTTGACTCTGATCCTAGGGTTCGACTACAATGGGTAATTATTCAGTTTGACCTTTTTGGCGTTTAGTTACCCTATAATGACGTTATTGCGATTTCCAACCTTCCTTTTTGTGGTCACCGCAGGAATTTTAGATCAACGATGAAACTGCACATGGATACACCAGTCGTCGAGATGGGTTTGGTAGGACTCAGCACTAGACAGGCGGAGTTGACCGATGAGGAAATCGTTAACGCCTATTTGCAGACGCGTAACTCGCAAGATTTTGAAAGACTGGTGCGACGTTACGAGCGGGAACTTTATACGTTTTTGCGCAGATTTCTATCTGACGTTCAGCAGGCGGAAGACGTCTTTCAAGCGACGTTTCTGAGCGTTCATTTAAGAATCGATCAGTTTGAAACGGGGAGACGATTTCGACCTTGGCTCTACGCAATTGCAAGCAACAAGGCGATTGATTATTTGAGACGCAATCGCCGTCATCAGGTTGCCAGCCTAGATGCTAAAACCACATATGGGGACTCTGAGGATTCGATGATCAATCGCTTATCTGGAAATGGTGCAACCCCGGACGAGAAGGCAATTTCCAATGAGACCGGGTCCAGAGTACGAGCCGCAGTCCAAGAGCTTAGCGAGCCGACCCAACAATTGATTCAGCTGGCTTTTTACGAAGGAATGAAATACTCCGATATAGCCGAGATTTTGCAAATCCCACTCGGTACCGTAAAAAGTCGAGTTTTTACCGCAATCCGCAAACTGAACCAGATTTGGATGCGTATGGGTGATACATCGGCATCGCGCGATTCTTAATTCGCTCTTAGTCGATCGTGCTTGATGTTTATTAATGATTCGTTTGCACACTGAGCCATGCTTCGATGAGTCGCAACAGCCGCATCTCCGATGAAACTCTTCTTGGGTACTTGCTCATTGCATTGCCTGAAGCAGAGCAATGGAGAATCGAAACATTGGCAAATTCGGATTCAGTGCTGCGTCAACGTATCGAAGATTTAAGAGACCTGCTCGACCCCATTCGTGAAATATCTGGTCCCGTCGAACCCCGTACCGATTTGGCTGCGTCTACGATGGCCCTTATCGAACACGCGGAGCAAAGTGATTCCCAGTTGAGCATACCAGGTACGCGTATGTCACAACCTCTTTTCGAGAGCGACCGAGCTACGCGTTTAGCATGGATTGACAGCCTAGTTGCATTGGCTGCGGGCATTGTCATTCTTACGATTCTGCTTCCCAGCGTTTGGTATTCCCGTGAATCATCCAGAAGAAATTTTTGTGTTGCGAATTTACGTGAATTAGGTCACGCTTTATCGTTATTTGCGCAAAGAGACTCGAATCGAAAGATCCCCCAGATTGAACTGAATGGACCACTTTCCTTTGCAGGTGTCTATGCTATTCGGCTTAAGGAAGTTGGTCTACTTGAGTCTCCTAAATGGATATGGTGCCCAGCCGGTGAGAGCTTTGACGTAGACCAATCGATTCCATCTCTCCATGCATTCTTAGCTGCTTCATCCAGACAGCAGCATAATTTGAAGAATACGGCCGGCGGCAACTATTCATTTAACCTTGGGAATTTAGTTGAAGGGGACTACGAGACGGCGAGTTTTAATGGACGAAGCCAATTTGCGTTAATAGGTGATTCGCTTTTGCCAGTCGCCTCCGACGAAGGTACTGGTGCCGTTCACGGTGGAAACTTGTCAAATGTGCTTTATGATGATGGTCGAATTCAATCCGTCCGTGTGCATCAAAAGAACGTTGCTCCGATGCTTGACAACCCGTACCTAAATCGGGACATGCAACAAGCTGTTGGTCGCGGCTTGGACGATACCTGCCTTGGTCCAAGTTTTCAGAATCCGTTAAAACCGCTTTCGGCCAGTTTTTTGCCGAATTAAGCTGCTCGCCGTAAATCCGATGTGTTCAATTGCGAACTCATCATACAGAACTGATCGACGGTGCACGACTGCTCGAGGGTTCCTTGAGGGCTATGAAATTTAACCTGCCCTTCTTCTTGGAACCACACCAAACTGAATCCCGCGAGTAAGAAACGACGGCCACAAAATGCCCCGTTGCGAATAAGGGTAGTTTCTAAAATCGGCGAGGAACCATCGACGTTTCCTCGTTGGGAAACGATGGCCCGAACTGTTCTGCGTAGTGAATCTGCAATGTTCGTCGACATAAAGGCAAATAGTTCCATTTTGGTTATTCGGCGTATGAACGAACTATCGGCATCACTGGCTCACCCCTTGGGTCTAATTCATATAGACCCTACAGAATCACAAACGCAATTAAAAAAGCTAGCAATAGACGTGTGGATTCGCGTAGGCTTTGCCGATCCGGGCTAATTAGTAGCGCTAGGGGGTGTTCTTGAGCGGATTTAGAATTTTCCGGACGAATGTTCCAAAATGAATGTCTAACTTTTCGATTGGGAGCGACCGATGTCTGAACACATCAAGCGACCTTTACACCTTGGGCGAGAAGTCCAGTAGGGGAAACTTTGCATCCTCGGCATCGGAAGACATCAT
>JAYVBW010000693.1:0-1628 GCA_043750255.1 Pirellula sp. | reverse complement strand
TGGATTGACATCGGCTAATGCTTTTCGTAAAGACGATATACGTTGGTACTCGTTGGGGTCCAGCAAAGCCTCTTCGCGGCGTGTGCCCGATTGATTGATGTTGATGGCTGGCCAAATTCGCCGATCCACCATGGCTCTGTCCAACACAATCTCTAAGTTGCCAGTGCCCTTGAACTCCTCAAAGATAACGTCATCCATCTTGCTGCCAGTTCCGACCAAGGCCGTAGCAATGATCGTTAACGAGCCTCCTTCCTCCATTTTTCGAGCAGCTCCAAAAAACGATTTGGGCTTTTGCATCGCATTCGCATCGAGTCCGCCCGATAGCAATTTGCCAGACTGAAGGCACTCTCCGTTCCATGCTCGTGCAAGACGCGTTATTGAGTCCAAAAAAATGACCACATCGACGCCGTCCTCGACCAATCGCTTGGCCTTTTCCAGGACCATCTGACTAACTTGGATATGCCTTGAAGCGGGCTCATCAAACGTGCTGCTAATGACCTCGCACTTAGGCCCTCGCACTTCTCGCATCATGTCCGTGACTTCCTCTGGACGCTCATCGATCAGCAGCATGAACACGTACGAAGCTGGGTAATTTTTGAGCACTGCTCTGGCCATTTTTTGTAGCAAGATGGTTTTGCCCGATCGAGGCGGTGAAACGATTAGTCCGCGTTGCCCGAAGCCGATCGGGGCGATCAAATCGACGACCCGAGTTTCGATCACTTCTGCTGAGGTTTCCAACACGATTCGGACTTTTGGATGAAGCGGAGTCAATGCATCGAATGGCTTTCGGGACCGAACGATGTTTGGGTTGCGGTGATTGATCGCTTCGACTCGAAGCAATGCGAAATAGCGTTCGTTTTCTTTCGGAGGGCGAACTTGGCCCGAAATGGTCATTCCTGTTGTCAAACCAAATCTGCGAATCTGCGACGGTGAAATATAGATATCATCCGGGCATGAAATATAATGGTGGCTCGATGATCTAAGGAACCCAAAGCCATCGGCTAGGATCTCTAAAGTTCCCTCGCCGTACAGAATCCCCGAGGATAGCATTCTCGCCTTGAGAACTTGGAAAATGAGCTCCTGACGATCCAGTTGTTCCGCGTTTGCGATGTGCTCCGTAGTTGCATTCGCCAGTAGATCCTCTATGGGCATTTGCTGCAAAGTTGCAAAATCAAGCGCCTCGCGTCGTTCGACGGGTAGCGGAGTCGCACCTGAATTTCGTTGTTCTTTATACAGTTCTTCGGAGAGAGAACGAGTTTCCTCTCTTTTAAACTGCGGCATTGCACGCGGCTCGCCCTTCGAGCGAGCATCATCATCATCTTGACCGGTCATAGTGGGTAGGGCGTCGAAAAGCATCGTCTTGATCGTTGCTCGCGTCATCCTGAAAAAAGGTGGACTGCACCTATTTGAAGTGTGAGCGCGGAACTAAAAACGAAATGAGGAGGGAGGCTGGGAAGAGTTGGGTAATAGCCTTTGCAATTTTAGCATTTGCTATCCGATAAAGTATAGCTTGTCAGGCTAGATAACTGCAACGGGAAGAATCAAGATGTTTGACTTGTTTGTGCACAGGATCTGCGGGTTGTCACCCGCAGCTATTCGCTGTCGCAGCTATCGCTGCTGAAAACACA
>JAYVBW010000692.1:0-2837 GCA_043750255.1 Pirellula sp. | reverse complement strand
TTGGAAAGGGGCCGATGAAGTTGTCTTTGCGAGCGAGCCTGCCATCGAGAGTATTCGAGCCTACTCGCCGACCACTTATGTCGGTTGGTCAATGCAAGTCCCCGATCAAGTGCGAGCGGATTTCATTCTAAAGGAACTTGCTGAATTCGAACAAAAAGGGAGTTATCCAAGTCTTACACTTATTTGCCTGCCCAACGACCACACGAGCGGCACCTCCGCCAAATTCCCAACTCCCGGTTCGAGTATAGCAGACAACGATCTCGCCTTTGGCAGAATCGTTGAGGGATTAAGCCATTCTAAGTTTTGGCCTAAAATGGCGATCTTCGGAATCGAGGACGACCCGCAAGCGGGATGGGACCATGTCAGCGGATACCGAACTACCGCGTACTGTATAAGTCCCTATACCAAGCGAGAGCAGACGGTTAGTACTCGATACAACACGACCAGTATTTTGCGAACAATCGAGCAGATTTTAGGATTGCCACCCATGAATCAATTCGACGCGGGTGCCACCCCAATGTTCGACTGCTTTCAGGAACTACCCAATTTTACACCCTATGAATCTGTCGCGAGCAACGTCCCACTCGATCAGCTCAATTCGCCCACCTCGGCGATAGTAGACCCAATTCGCCGCAAATTTGCCGAGAAATCTGCAATGATCCATTTCGCAGAAATTGATCAGGCCCCCGAGGATTTGCTTAATCGAATTCTTTGGAATGCGATGCGAGGGAATCAGCCTTACCCCGAGTGGGCCATCACAACCGCTGACGCTGACGATGAAAAGAAAGAAGTAAGCGAGAAATAGGATGACAATGAAGAGTCACTGGAGTGTTCCGGAACTAGAAACACCGACCTCCGTCATCCGCATTTCGCCAGATATAAATGTCCCCATCACCCGACGTGTCAAACGCATTATTGACACGCCTGCCTTTCGCCGATTGTCTCGAATCAGCCAACTGGGAATGGTGGCATTCGTGTATCCAGGTGCAACCCACACGCGTATGGAGCATTCGCTGGGCGTTTACCGAAACGCGATCGAATTCTTGCAACGATTGTCCGGGGCCGATGCGCTTGGCAACGTACTCAGCGAAACCGATGTAAAACTTTTTCTTGTCGCAGCCTTGCTCCATGATATTGGACATTGGCCTTTCTGCCACGCAATCGAAGATATGCGTCTGACAGGAATCCCACGCCATGAGTCGCTTGCTCGTCGCTTGATCACGCAAGGCGAAATCGCGAGTGTCCTAGAACAGGACTGGCACTTAGCCCCTGAGGATGTCGCGAGACTGCTTGCTCCAAATCCCGACGATAAACACGTCGAGCCATCCGATGGGAACTTATCTTTGGCCTTGCTGCAGTCAATGCTCAGCGGCCCGATTGATATCGATAAACTAGATTACTTGGAACGAGATTCTCTGCACGCTGGCGTTCCCTATGGCCGCAATTTCGATCGCAATCGGCTGGTTAGTTCGTTGTGCATTGATTCAACTCGGAATCGATTGGCGATCACGGACAAGGGACGAACCGCCGCTGAGATGATGGTCTTTGCGCGGTACGTGATGTTCAGTGAAGTGTATTGGCACCACGCGGTCCGAAGCGCAACCGCCATGCTCCAGCGGGCCGTTTACGAAATCCGGAACGAAACAGCACTCACTCAATCCTGGATCGATATGAATGAGGCGGAGATGATTGACTCGCTCCGTCTGGCATGTACGGGCAAAACGTGGTCTCCATGTATCGATGGACTATTTGGGCCAAAGCGTCAGCTTTACAAGCGCATTGCGCAATTCGACTTCCTCAATCACCCAGAGCAGCATCGTGCACTTGCAAGGAAACCGTATTCAGAGATTGTAGAGCTATCAGCGAAACTCGCAGCACACCTGCAAAACGTAATTGGAATTTCGGTAAGTCCGCACGACATCTTGATCGACGCACCTCCCGTAAAACTGGAAGTGCAGTTCCAACTAGATGTACGGCAAGGTGATGGGAGCTATCGAACGCTAGGTGAATTGTCTCCAGTGGTACATGCGCTAGCAACCAAGCAGTTTGATGACATCGTCAAGCGAGTACGGATCTTTGTTCGTCCTGAATTGCGAGACCACGTTGCATCGATCGACTTCGCGTCGATGGTCCTGCAACATTAGCCGCACTGCGCTAGTCCAAGGGGCGCTAGTCCGAGGGGACTCACATTGCGATTTCGTGAACCGGTGGGCGCTAGCCCCGGGCCTGAATTCGCTGGCTATATTGCTTGATACACAACCCGAGGTTCGCGTCTACAGTAAACAGTGAGTGCCGGTGCGCGATAGCCAATCGCAGTGAAGGATTTTCGTCCGCTCGGAGTGGCAAACCATTAATGCAGGGAATGTCCCGACATCCGGGTCGTTGTTCAGATTTCGAAGGTGTGCACGTGCCAAAACGGAGCATCTTGGGCATGTGCAATCGGCGCACTTTGTGCTCGATTCCTGATTTTGCAGATAATGCCTTTGGATTTCATCGGAAACGGATACTCCAAACTTGGTATGAAGTCCGACTAGCCGAAGCACGAGATAAGAAGACCCAATGGACATGGTTGTTAAGTTCCACTTTGGTGTTTCTTTTTAGTGGCAATCCTCCTGTCGATGCTTGACGTAGAATTGGGTTTTCGATTTGGAAGATGGCGACAAGCACGCGGAGCCAATTCGATCGGCACCACCTACCTGCGGACTCAACTCTTGCCCGAACCGCAACTCCGCGGAAACCACTTTCGTGAAAAACAACAAATGAATTCACATTGCAATCCATCGCTGTACCAAATCAATACGCGAGTCTGGTTGACGGAACTGGCAGGGCCACTCGGA
>JAYVBW010000691.1:0-2242 GCA_043750255.1 Pirellula sp. | reverse complement strand
AGATTCACGCTGCGGAACATCGTATAGAGAGTCAGAAAGACTCCGATCAACGCGATACCGAACAACCAAGTAATCGCCTTGGATGCGCTTTGTTGGCTTTCAAATTGGCCGCTAAATTCAAAGTAGTATCCTTGTGGTAAAGTAGCGCTGACAGCTTTGAGACGCGTTTGAATCTCCTCGACTACTTCCACCAGTCCACGGTTGGCCGTATTGCATTGGATGACGATGCGGCGCCGGATCTTTTCCCGTTGGATCGTGTTTGGTCCGAGCGAGTCGTAAATGTTGGCTATTGCTTCGAGTGGTATTTTTCCTCCACCCGGTAGCTCAATGGTCAATCGCCGCAACACGTCAAGATTTTCACGCGCATTTTCCTTCAGTCGAACGACCAAGTCAAAGGTGCGTTGGCCTTGCATAACTTCCGAAACGATTTGGCCATTCATGGCCGTCTCGATAAACTGGTTCAAATCCTCTACCGTCAGTCCCGCCGACAAGAGCTTGTCTCGGTTGTATTCGATCTTAAGCTGTGGGATCAGTGTCTGCTGCTCCACCAATAAATCGCGTACTCCACGAACCTCCTGCATTTCCGCTTTTACCTCTTCGGCCTTGCGACGAAGCACATCAAGATCGTCACCATACAATTTGACGCCGATTTGTGCTTTGACTCCCGAGAGCATGTGCGAGATCAGGTGCGAGATGGGCTGTTCGACTGCAAACACGATTCCAGGAATCTCCTTGAGTTCTTTGCGGATGATTTCAAGCTGTTGCTCGCGTGTCCTCGACGATTTTGGATCCAAGTCCACGATGTACTCGCTGGCACTGACGGGTTCTGCGTGCTCATCTAATTCAGCCCGTCCCGTGCGACGTACAAAATTCACGACGTCGCTGTTGCGAACCAACGCATCTTCGACGTTTTTATTGATCGCAATACTGGTGGCCAGCGATGTGCCTGGTGGTAATAACACATTGAGCTGAATGGCACCCTCGTTGAACGGTGGAAGAAAATCGCGGTCCAATCGGGTCACCGACCATGTTGCCACCGCCACCATCAGGAGTACGACGACAATGTTCAGAACGGGAAATTGCAAGCTGAAGCGAATAACATATGTGACGATCCATTTTAGAATTCTCAGGATAAAGCCATCCGCTTCGTGCGCTACCGCTCGTGAGGATGGTAAAAGCCAATAGGAAAGAACCGGTGTTACCGTCAGCGAAACCACCAATGAAGAAAGGATTGAGACGACATAGGCTATGCCCAACGGGGCAAACAGTCTCCCCTCCATACCGGACAATGCAAATAGCGGTAAAAACACCAAACACACAATGATCGTGCTGAACACGATCGAGCTTCGCACCTCGAGACTAGCTGCGTAGACAACGTGAAGTGACGAACGTGGTTTCTCTAGAGCCGCATTTTCCTTAAGCCTCCGAAAGATATTCTCCACGTCGACGATGGCGTCGTCCACGAGTTCACCAATCGCGACAGCGAGCCCACCTAACGTCATTGTGTTGATCGAGAGGCCAAACCAATAGAAGACTAAGACCGTCATCAGCAGCGAAAGAGGAATCGCCGTGAGCGAGATAAAAGTCGTTCGGAAATTCATCAGGAACAGAAACAGGATGATCACGACGAGAATACCCCCGTCGCGCAGAGCCTCCATCACGTTCTCGATAGCTCGATCGATGAAGTGCTCTTGGGCGTACAACGACTCAATTCGGATTCCTTTGGAAAGAGACGGGCTGATTTCTTGAATGGCCTTTTCGATTTGCTTGGTGATACCGCGCGTGTCTGCGCCAGGTTGTTTACTAACTGTCAATACGACGGCAGGCCCACCACTGAATCGATCGCTGCTTTCTCGAACATACGCGGCTGCGTCCCCTCGTTTCACTTGAGGTGCCTCCACCACGTTGGCAACCATAGCGAGCGAAACCGGTCTGCCATTGCGTACTGTTACGGCGATGCGATTCAGATCTTCGATCGACTGAACACGTCCGATCGCTCGAACCAGCCATTCGTTCGGCCCGCGTTGATCCAAATAACCACCTGTCGCATTTTCATTGCTCTTCTCGACGGAGCGTTTCACATCCTCGATTGAGACACCAAATTTGATCAACGCATCCTGATCGATTTGCACTTGGAATTGTTTCCGACCACCACCCATCGTAAAGACTTGTGCAACTCCAGGAATCGACAGCAATCGCTGACGCACGATCCAGTCCGCTTGCGTGCGCAGTTCTATCGGAT
>JAYVBW010000690.1:0-2962 GCA_043750255.1 Pirellula sp. | reverse complement strand
TAGCCTCGTTAGCGAGTTACACGGTCGAAGATGATGTCTGTTGCGATCGACTTAGAATGTCATCATCGCTTCTCCGCGCAGCGGCCAGTGCAACTTGTTATTATCCCGGTTTGGGATTGTTATCACTGGATTCTGGGGAGTTATCCCTGATTTGTCAAATCTATTATCCTGATTCTGGCCAATTATCCCGGTTTCAATCTTCGCAGCCGCGTCGGGCCCGGTTTCAGGGATAACTAATTATCTCTGTCGGCCAAACCCACCCATTAGAGTGTAATGTTTTTGAAACAACGGTTACGGCGAGGGGGTTGACCGGCAACTCCGCGAGTCACTATAAATTTGGATCAGGGAGCAACTGTCTACAGGCGGAGTCCTGGCTTAGTGATGGCTTTTGACTTGGGAGATTCTTGCAATGGTCTTTGTAGAAAGTCTCGGGCAGCAGGAAACGGCAGAGAAATTTGCTCATCTTTGGTTCGCTGGTATGGCGAAATTCCACCGCGTGAAGGATCCTTCCTCATGGGATTTTGACGAACGGCATGTGATTGCATTCTTGCGATCCAAGCTCTCGACGAAAATGCCAACTTGGAAGCGATTAAAGATAATTGAGGGAGTGATTTGGTATCGCAACCACGTTCGGAAATAGGCCACTCCACGACTTGAGCCGATTCGAACGAAATTGCGTGAGATGATAGCCCAGGAAAGGCAAAGCCAGGACGAGGAGCCTATCGAGGAAGTGGTGGGCAAGATCAATCCACGAGAGCCGGATGTGATACAGGCTTTGCGGAGGACATTGCGTGTACAGGGCAAAGCTTTTAATACGGAAAAGGCCTATGTGCAGAAAGTTCTCGCGTTTATGGAGGATCGCGGGCTAAAGAATCTATCCGATTTTGAATGTATTAGAGCGGTAGATGTAGAATCGCATTTGACGGATCTCGCGGTCGATGGAAATGTCGCGCCCTCGACGCAGAATCAAGCTTTTTATGCGCTGTTGTTTCTGTTCGAGCATGTGCTAAAGCGGGATTTCGGCCAGGTCAATGCGTTGCGATCAACCAAAGCGCCGCGAATTCCTACGGTGATGAGCAAGTCGGAGGTGATTCGCGTTTTGTCGTTCCTGTCGGGCATTTACTTGCTTATTGGTCAGCTTTTGTACGGCTGCGGAATGCGGATCAGTGAATGCCTGCGATTGCGAGTCAAAGATATCGATTTTGATCAGATGTTGATTGAGATTCACAATTCAAAGGGGGATAAAAGTCGATTCGTTCCATTGCCAAGGCAGTTGGTCGAACCTTTACGGCGACTTGTGGAAGCCCGACGAGCATTGCATGAACGGGACATGGCCAACGGCGAGGCGTCGGTTTGGTTACCGCATGCGTTGGACCGGAAATATCCGTCTGCGCATCGTGAATTCAAGTGGCAGTTCTTGTTCGCGTCGGCAAAGTTTTCACGAGATCCAAAGACGGGCAAGCGTCATCGACATCACATTCATACCGATACGTTTCCAGTGCATTTGAGACAAGCTGTTCAGCAAGCGAATTTGGATAAGCATGTAACGTCGCACACATTTCGGCATTCCTTCGCTACCCATTTATTGCAGGACGGGACAGACATTCGGACGATTCAGGAGCTGCTTGGTCATAGCGACATAGCGACGACGATGATTTATACACACGTGCTGAACCGACCAGATATTCGGGTGACCAGTCCGTTGGATCGTTTGGAAATCCCAATACCACAAAGCGTTACTTCGTCAGTTGTAGAATCGCAAAGTGCGGACACGCCAAAGCCAGTCTCTCAAGAATTGGTCACGCCGTTGCGAACGATCCGTTCAGTTAGTTTGCAAGACCGCCCGATTGAGGGTAGTCTAGTAACGCCGCTCTTCGGCGATTCCAATTATGTGGATTTTGGGCATCGGATCCAACGCATGCTGTCGAGCGTGGTATTGAACGCAAGCAGAATTCTTGGATGGCGTAATAAGTCGGGGCATGAGCGTGAAGGCATCAACCACCAGCTATCCAAACAGGAACTTTTCTAGTTGTTTCCAGGCCGCGGATTTTTCATGAAATACAACCGACCGTCCTCGGCGCCACCTAAAAAATCCGGTACTCCGTCACCGTCGAAATCTACTACCGCCGGACTCACATCGTGCCCTTCTATATTTTTTTTGGCCAAAGTACCGACGTTTTTCATTGTCCATTTTCCATTTTGAAAATCGACTTGCTTTAAGAAGTCCGCATTGGCCGAATTCAAAAGAAAATCGAACTTGCCATCGCCGTCCCAATCGGTAACGCAAAGTTTTCTTCGACCGCTTTTGCCTGCAGTTCCAGCATTTAGCTGAATCGGTCGTCCCATCTCATCTACGAACGCGCGGCGAGGGGCTTGCAGTATCAGCTTGCCATCGTGGCGAGCTCTCTCGAAAAACGCCAAATAGCCTTCTTGATCCAACATCACAAGGTCCAGTAATCCGTCCGCGTTGAAGTCGAACACTACGGGAGTTGTCCTCCACTGAGTCAAAAGATCTTTGCCATTCGGTTTAAGCCAACCCCATGCTAACTTGGGCTGCTCGCTGGCCCATTCGACCTCGATATTTTGGGGTGACGACATCCGTGGGTTCTGGCGTGTACCGATATTCCTAAGCCAAACGACTCGCCCCAGAATCGAGTTCAAAATAAGATCTGGCAGCCCATCGCTGTCCCAGTCAGCAACGTTCAATGTAGTGTATCCCCACTTGGCCTCGGCTGGCCCTTGGATGCTGCCGTTAGGACCAGCCATGATTCGAAAGTTTTTCCCGGCGACTTGGATTGCAACAGGTCGATTCCATCTAGGGCTCGCAACTTTCGGCCCGCTCAGATTCTCGAAAACCTCAATGACGCCAGCCGTGTTGCCGCTCAATATATCCATGTCGCCGTCGCCATCCCAATCAAACCCGACCGGCGTAGCTAATGCACCGCACTTGAGTGTTTCCGCC
>JAYVBW010000689.1:0-3180 GCA_043750255.1 Pirellula sp. | reverse complement strand
GTGAATCAAAGCGACTTTGACTTGAGAGGTTTGCCTGAGCATTTGCGGATGCGAGTCGAGCTTGTCGATGAGAAAGGGGTTGTGGTCCAATCCAGTCGCGACCTGATGGAATTGCAGCAGACGCAAAGAGCTTCGGCAGTTTATTCGTTACCTGTCGCAACGTCGGACAAGCCCGTCACATACGAATGGACCCGTACTTCGATGGATACGTGGGACATTGAATTGTTGCCCAAAAGTGTGGTAGAGCTTCGCGGCGGCGTTCGCTTGAATATGTACCCTACTTTGATCGTCAACAACGAAAAGATTGCAACCGGACTCGTCGACCACGAAGCTTTCGCGGATCAATTATTCCGGCAGGGCATGACTTCCTTATTTAGCAAAATTGAGCGGCGTGAAGTTCGAAGTCAAATCCAGTTCTTGCCACAGTGGACCAAGTCATCGCTTTGGTTATCGGATCGGTATGCCGGTGATCGATTAAGAGACCTAGTCGGTGATCTCACTGCGAGACTTGCGTTTATCGATACCAATTGGGCCAGCGAACAGGTGCTGCCGGTTTTCCGAACCAAGGTCGAGTTTGAAATTTGCAGACTAAAGCGGATCGAGCGAATCGCAGGTGCAGCCGCCGAGATTGGTCGTTGGCTACCCAAGTTTGCAGAAGCGAACCACCGGGTTCGATCGTTATTGGAGAAAACACCCGCTACATGGTCGGAGAATGTCCGATCGATTCGCGAGCAACTAACAGCTTTGTTTCATGAATCGTTGTCATACCATGTTCCCTGGTGCTATGTTCGTGAGATCCCGCGTTATCTGCAAGCGATAGCCGTTCGCTTGGATCGACTCAAATCAGTCGGCCCCATCAAAGACTTAGCTGCGGACGCGACGGCATCGATTTACTGGAAGGACTGCGTCGCGCGCTTAGCGAGCATACAGCCTTCGCCAACAACGATGCAGTCGCTGCCGGGAGGAACTACGTATCGACTAGAACCAACTGGGCTATTGCTTGAGTACCGTTGGTTGATCGAGGAACTCCGCGTCTCTGTATACGCACAGCAGCTAGGCACTCGCGTGAGCGTATCTCCAAAGCGTCTCGACAAAATCAGAGAGCAACTACAATAACGACTTTGGCTGTTGTCGCAGTTAAAGTAGAAGAAACTTGTGGGGTAAGCCATATTGTAAACTTCCCGAGAGGAGCATTGTTCCCCAGAGCGAATCGTTTTTTCAACGATTTGTCACTAGGACTCTCGGGCGAACGATTCGTCGGTTCTCGAAACGATTTTTCCGTGTACCATTAGGGCCACGAACTAGTTCTCCGCCCCCACCGTGTTTCGACCCATTTATGCCGAATCTCAATCAATCCTTTATCAACCGCGAGCTCAGTTGGCTCGAGTTTAATCAGCGGGTCCTCGATCAAGCCCTTTATACGAAGGTACCGGTCCTCGAACGGCTCAAATTCCTGGCCATTACGGCCAGTAATATGGACGAGTTCTTCATGGTACGCGTGGGAGGACTTCAGCTACAGCAAGCGCGCGGGATCGAATCTGTCGATCCGAGTGGGAAGACGGTCACTGAGCAGCTCGAACTCATCTACGAACGTGTAAACGCGATCATCCGAGATCAGTACGATTGCTTTTTGAACGCGGTTGAGACAACTCTTACCGCAGAAGGATTGGAACGCATATCTGCCCGCAATGCATCAGCCCGACATCGTGAGGCGATTGCTCGTTTTTTTAACGAGGAAATTTATCCGGTTGTCTCACCGATGGATATTGATCCGGAAAGCCCGTTTCCGATACTCGCAAATCTTGGCTTGCATCTGTGCGTTCGAATGTCCAGCGGCGATTCTGAGAAACCGCATCGCTTTGCATTCATCCCGCTTGGCAAAGTTCTTTCGCGATTTATAACGTTACCGAGCGATCGTGGCTACAACTATGCATTGATTGAGGACGTAACGTCGGAACTGGTAGAGCAATACTATCCGGGGAAACGAATCGACGAGTGTATCGCATTTCGTGTCACACGCAACGCCGATGTTTCCGTTCGTGAGGACAGCGCGGCTGATTTGATGATGGGAATGCAGGAGGTGCTGCATTCGAGACGTTCTGCTGGTTTTGTCAGACTCGAAATCGCAGAGGCGGTCTCTGAGCCGACGCTCCAATTCCTTCAGGACAAACTGGGGCTGAACCCGTGCGACGTATTCAAGTTTCCTGGTCCGCTAGATCTCTCAAGCATGATGTACCTAACGGATATGGAGGGGTTCCCAGCTCTTAGAGATACGGCTTGGATCCCGCAGAGGTCGCCTGTGATCGACCCGACTCAAAGTATGTTCAAGTCGATCAGTGAGCGAGATTTGCTTCTCTGCCATCCCTACGAAGGCTTTGAACCGGTTGTTCGATTCCTTGAAGAGGCCGCAGACGATCCCGACGTGTTGGCTATCAAGCAAGTGCTGTATCGAACAAGTCGTAAGAGTCCTATTGTGGCTGCTCTAAAACGAGCCGCAGAGCGTGGAAAATACGTAACCGCCATCGTTGAGTTGAAAGCAAGATTCGATGAAGCTCGCAATATAGAATGGGCTCGCGAGCTAGAACGTTCGGGGGTCCAGGTCATCTACGGTGTTCGTGGACTTAAGACGCACGCCAAGATTTGCATTGTCGTGCGTCGCGAGCCCTCAGGCATCGTTCGCTATGTCCACTTTGGGACCGGTAATTACAACGAAACCACTGCCCGAATTTATAGCGATATCAGTTATATGACTTGCAAAGAGTCGCTTGGCCGGGATGCTAGCGCGTTTATCAATGCGATCACGGGCTACAGCCAACCGCAGCCTTACGACAAATTGGACTCAGCCCCATTAGGACTTAGAAAAAAACTCATCGCGCTCATTCAAGCAGAGACCATCAACAAACGCAACGGCCAAAAAGCATACATCGCTGGAAAAATGAACTCGCTGGTCGATCCGGACATCATCAACGCTCTCTACGAGGCCAGCCAAGCAGGCGTAATCATCCGACTCAATATTCGTGGCGTTTGTTGCCTACGTCCGGGTGTCCCTGGTCTCAGCGAGAACGTTTCAGTCATCAGCATTGTGGATCGATTTCTCGAACACGCCCGCGTCTTTTACTTCTACCATGGGGGCGACGATGCCGTATTCATCAGCAGCGCTGATTGGATGCCTCGTTCGTT
>JAYVBW010000688.1:0-7024 GCA_043750255.1 Pirellula sp. | reverse complement strand
CGGAACGTAGCAACTGCCATCGTTGTAAAAGAAACTCGAGAGCCAGCCGCTGCGCAGGTTAAACATGAACTTCAGGTTGGCAACGATACCTTACTTTTTGCCCAGCAGTTTCTGCAGGAAAGCATCCATTGATCCGATTGTTTTCGAAGTCGCTTGTTCGAAACTCATTCCGCTTGCAAGCGACCGGACGATGGTATCGTACTGAGCTTTCATTTTCGCATCGTACATGGTTCGTATCACGCCGAAGCCAATTGTGGCCGAAGCTTCATCGTTCATCGAACCGTCCAATAATGATTTAAGGTTCTTTAGCTGCGCCATCGAATCAGGCAATCGCCTTATCCATGGCTGAACCCGTGCATCGTTGATCCCAACGGTGACGGCTAAGGCTTGGCGCCCTGCTCCGTCCGCAAACCAACGCGGGACGCCCTCGTGAGAGCTCATCCATAAACTCGTAATCTGCTGCAAAAGTGAGGTTTCATTTATCTTGTTTTCAACCTTGTCGAAAACGATCGCAACATAGCTGTCAAGAACTTCACTGCGCCAATGGCTTGACCATTCTGCTGGCAATGCTCGACTCTCAATCATCTTTCCGAATTCGCTGTAGTCATAACGTTGCTTTAAGGCGAAAATCGTTATTCCACCCTTGATCAAGAACTCTTTGCCAGCAACTTTGAACATCTTCCGGACCTGGTTTGCGGCTGTATTTGCCTGGGCCAGAAGAACTTTGGCATTTTCCGCACCGATATTGCCGATGACATGAAAATGCTCGTCAATGGCTTCGTCAGCATCGCTTTTTGGAGATGCTATTTTCCACTTCTCGCGAGCTCTCTCGATACGCTTGGCCATCAGATCGGTATGACTTGCTTTATCCGCAAATGCTTTGCCAACAACTTGATCGAGTTTAGCATCCTTGTTTTGGCCGTCAAACGTTGCACCTTCTTTTATCCAAGTGGCCACTAGTTGAATTTGAGAATCCGGCAACGCGGGTCTCCCCATCGGCATTCTCGCCCCCTCCATGCCTCGAAGTTTTCGAACGATGAGACTCTCATCCGGCTTGCCTGGCGAAACAATTGGACCGGTATCACCACCCTTTACGATTTGCGAAAACATGTTGAACTGCAACCCTCCGCTTACGCGAGTGGCTGCGTAATGGCATCCATTGCAGTTAGCGATTAAGATTGGTGCGATGTCGCGAGCAAAGCTTACGGTTTCTTTTCCAGTCGGTGCGTTTATCTTGACCGGTTCGGCGTTAGTTGGTTTGCTAGCAACTGCTGGATTGCTGCCTGCCAAGGTTGCGATGGGAGCACTGGGTGAGGGGCCATCGAACTTCGCCCCTTCCTTGATCCACTGCCTTAGTTTGGCAATGTTCTCAGCAGTCACTTTTTTACCACTCCGAGGCATGTCGCCCGTTTCAATAGTTTCCACTAAGCGACTACCAACAGGATCTCCTGGGAACAAAACCACTCCCCCTTTCGAACCTTTCATCAAGGCAGTGTAGGTGGCGAGCGAAAAACCGCCACGTTCAGCGTTGATATGGCAACGCGAGCACTGTTCGACCATCCACGGCGCAATGTCTTTCGAAAAACTAATTGCCGCTTGACGGGTTGTCTGCGGTATTGGCTTTTTCTCGTCTTCCTTTTTTGGGCGGTTCAATTTCTTTTCTTTGAGCAACGCATCCCACGTCGGCAAGTCGATGAGTTCTGCTCCCTCGACGCTTAGGAGTTGATGTGCTTTCGCAAGCTCCCCATGGATTTTTTTGATTTCAACAAGCTCTTTTACGGAGGCGTTTTGAGTTAGCTCTTGGATCCATTTCGTCGACTGCTCTACGACATCAACACATTCCACTACTTTTCCTTCCTTGAGAAGCTTGCTCGCTTTCTTGACCGATTCCTTAATTGGCACAAGGTCTACGGAGTTGGAGATAGCAGTTGGGTTTTGAGATATTGCCTGGTTCTGACAAACGTGTGATAGTAAAAGTGCGAGTCCGCAGCAGAATCGAATGGCAATTTGTAGCATATTCCCCACCCGATTTATCGAATCGCAAATACGGCAAATAAGATGACTACGAACAAAACCAGGGTCACAACTCCAACACCAATCAAAAGGGAAACGTTTGAATTCGGATCTCTTTTGGTAGCATTGGCTTGAGGTATCTGCGTAGACCGATTTGGCTGGTTGGTCGTAACGGGCTGTTTGATCCCGGTTGGCTGTTTGGTCACAGTTGGCTGCATGTTCGCAGTTGGTTGCTTGGTCGCAGTTGGTTGCTTGGTCGCAGTTGGTTTTTCAAAAGGTTTTAGTAGTGGAGACGAGCCGCCGCTGTTGCTTTTCTGCGGGTCAGAAATCGACGACGTGGCCTTGGCAATGGCTTGGCTTTTTGATTTCTTGGCGTTGGGTGCATTCGTATCGTGCACAAGATCGATTTTGCTGTCGATTGCCGACGAACCGCTTTTAATAATTGCCCTCAATACGCCGCTATCCGATGTGGACAAAATGACAACGGAACTACCCTGGGCTACCTTGGTGCTGTTGACTCCATTTGTCACCGTATCGACATCTTGATTCGATTTCTTCGTTCCCGAGGCGAGCAAGTCGGAAACAGATAAATTATTGTTTCTCAATTTGGCTGGATCGTCTTGAGTTTCTTGACGATATTTGACCAACCAAGCTTCCAAAATTTCCGCCACTTGCAAACAGGTCGCGTACCGAAATTTGGGATCTTTTTGCATCATTTTGACGCAAACGCCATCCAATTCGCCAGGACAATCAAATCTGTCCTTTCGGATATCGGGGGGCATGGAATTCTGATGCCGGATAATGCGGCTTGGAATACTGCCTTCAGGAAAAGGGGCGTGCCCAGTTAATAAAAAGTAGAGTGTGCATCCCAAACCGTACATGTCGGCGCGGCTGTCGATATTGTGGCTATTGATCGCTTGTTCTGGCGGCAAGTAGTCGGCTGTGCCGAGCACCTTGTCGTTGTACTCCATGGTGAGCGAAGCATCGGTTTCTTCAGCGAACAATGCCAAACCGAGATCGAGAACTTTTACGACGCCTTTTTTATTGACAAGGATATTGGCTGGCTTAACATCGCGGTGAATTAGGCCCGCCTCGTGCGCATGGTGGAGCCCGCGGGCGGATTGTGCGATGTAGTCGGCTGCAACAGCAAACGGCAGGGGCCCATGCTTGCGCACCAAGGTTTGCAAGTCTGCGCCGTCGACATATTCCATTACGATGTAGTGCGTATCTTTTTCGTTGTCGATATCGAACGCATGAACGATGTTCGGGTGGTTCAAGGAAGCGATGGCTTTGGCCTCGCGCTGAAATCGTTCGAGGTAGCTATTGTTGCCAAGCTTCGATTTCGGAAGCACCTTAATGGCTCGCTTGTGCTTCATCACTAGATGTTCGGCAAGGTAGACACTGCTCATCCCGCCCGATCCAAGGTGTCCCAAGAGTTTATGATTGCCCAAGAAGAAGCCTCGGTATTTACCTTGCAGAATCTTTTCGGACTGCCATCGCGTAACCAGCCCGGCTTCTTCCAGTTCCTTGCAGACGGCTACCGGGTCTTCGGGCATAACGCCGTTGTTTCGCGCTTTTATCAATTCAAGCTGCGCGTAAAGGATAACCGGCTCAACAAGTCGGCTTTTCTCGATGAGTTCGAATATTCGGTCAGATGTGATCTGCGTCATGCCAAACTGTTCCTCGAAGGCTCCACTTTTGTCGCGACCTTGGGGGGAGTTTCCGATTCCACGAACCTAAAAAACGAACAAGGCTTGCTTTTGCAACTAACAACTCGCAATAAGCAAACTCTGTCTTAGTGTACTGAAATTTCTTTCAAAGCATATCTATTGCCCATTAAGAATAAAGGTTTTCCCTTTTTTCCACCTTAATCCCATCCCTGTTGATTTCCTAACCGGCAGCTTTTCACGACTCTACCGATGTGGCGGTTTGAGGTCGGCGCGGAGTGCGCGGGAAGTGAAGTATTTTTGCAGCTTCCATTTGGTTTCACTTGCTGCGTACCCTCCCGACCTCGGAACCTTATTGCTAAACTGACCCAGCTTCCCTACGCTCCTCACACATAATTCCAAGGCAACATTAGGCATGAGTTATTTTCCCGACATCAGCAAGATCCAATACGAAGGACCGAAAAGTAGAAATCCATTGGCATTTCGTTGGTATAACCCCTCGGAAGTGGTCGAGGGGAAGTCAATGAAGGATCATTTACGATTCAGTATCGTTTATTGGCACACAATGCGTGGTACGGGTTCAGACCCATTCGGACCTGGTACCGCTATTCGACCTTGGGATGATGGCTCCGACTCGGTCGAAAACGCACTAAAACGTGTGGAAGTCGCATTCGAGATATTTGAAAAGCTGGACGCCCCTTTCTATGCGTTCCACGACCGAGACGTGTCCCCTGAAGGCGGTTCGTTGCGCCAGACCAATGCGAACTTTGACCGCGTCGCCAAGTCCCTAAAGGATCATCAAGAAAAGACGGGGGTCCAATTGCTTTGGGGAACTGCCAATATGTTCAGCCACCCACGATTTATGCATGGGGCGGCTACGACATGCAACGCGGATGTCTTTGCTTTCGCCGCCGCTCAAGTCAAAAAATGCCTAGAAGTGACGAAGGAACTTGGTGGTGAGAATTACGTTTTCTGGGGCGGCCGAGAAGGCTATCAGTGCCTTTACAATACCGACATGAAACGCGAATTGGACAACCTCGCAAGATTCTTTCACATGGCCGTCGACTACGCCAAAAAGATCGGTTTCAAAGGACCGTTTTTAATCGAACCTAAACCGAAAGAACCGACAAAACATCAATACGATAGCGATGCGGCAGCTTGCCTAAATTTCCTGCGAAGCTATGACTTGATGCCCTATTTCAAGCTGAATATCGAGACCAATCACGCGACTCTAGCTGGGCACACAATGATGCACGAGCTTGACTATGCTGGCATGCAAGGAGCGCTTGGTTCGATCGATGCGAACACAGGCGATTTACTCCTAGGTTGGGACACAGATCAATTCCCTACAGACTACTATTTGACCGCTCAATGTATGTTGGCCATTTTAAAACACGGCGGACTAACCACCGGTGGAGTCAATTTCGATGCCAAGGTGCGACGTGAAAGCTTTGAGCCTGTCGACTTATTCTACGCACATGTCGGAGGAATGGATGCGTTCGCTCGAGGACTCCGAATTGCTGCCGATATTCGCAAGGACGGGGTCATCGGCCAGTTCGTATCGAATCGTTACAAAAGCTGGGATAGCGGTATCGGCGCCCAAATCGAATCTGGCAAGACGACTTTCGAAAGCTTGGAAAAGTATATGCTCGAAAAGGGCGAGGCTGCACCGAATGAAAGCGGTCGGCAAGAAATGCTGGAGAACATTTTCAATCGTTATCTCTAACGGCGGCATCGCGAAGCTGCGGGGTTCGCCCCGCAGAAAAACGCCAAGAAAAACGGCAACGACCGTCATCTGCCTGACCGATATCGTCCGCTACAAGACCTCATGCGTGAACTCGAGGACACGGCTAACAAGTTACCGAAGCATAAGAAGAAACCCAAAAGCGATTGGAAAGCCAATGGACGATTGTGAGCCGCGTATGCGGCGACAGCGAATAGCCGCCGGTGGTAACCGGCGGCAGAGATTCGCGGTGGTTGTTCAGAGCCGCGAATGCGGCGACACAACGCATCTGAACGATGGACTGTACCCTGTGCCGCCTACGCGGCTCTCAGCAGATCCGGTGTGCATGATCTGCGGGTTGTCACCCGCAGCTATTCGCTGTCGCAGCTATCGCTGCTGAAAACACACGAGACTTTAGTCACATAGTCACAGGTTTTTTTATTGTCGCACAGTTGTTCTCAACTTTTTGCTCGTTCTTTGTCGCACAAACGGCTGAGGACAGCAGTTCTACAATGGGATGTCCGCCTCGGAGATGCGGACCTACGTGAGCAACTGGATCGGTATATCGCGAATAAGACCTTGCTCGGCGTGGGTCAGTCGAATACAGGGTGGATCGAGTTGAAGCTGCAAGCAAATGGGAAGGACATCTGAACGGATGGTCGCCTTTTGGCTGATGCTGCTAACAGCGACAGGTACGAGTTTCTTGCTGTTGCTCAAGCGGTACAACGTCAATTGCCAGGGATCACGATCAATGACTAGCAATTCACGTGTTTCCACGGAGGCATAAAAAACCAACTTCTCAAGGGTTCGGTCGCCAGGACTTACTAGCTCCACTGCGAAATCGGGGACGCCGAACCAATGGGTTCCGCAATCTTTCGAACCGGTTTCGTTCAAAAAAACTAGGACGTCGGGAATCCGATAGTTTGTCATCCAATTCGCCTGTCGATCGCTTACGTTGGCTCCCGCTAACGTGCGTCCCAGGCTTTTCCAGTCGATGACCGTCACGAGCGAACCGGAAAGTTCGGTTGCGAGTGACTGGCGTTCGTTGTCGGCAATCGGCGACATTATGTAAATGCCCTCCCAAACTTCATCATAGCGATCAATCCCGGCGGCCTGTCGTTGCGAGATTAATTCACTTGCGAATGCTTCGTCATTGATCAATACCGACACAGTTATTCTCCTTGTTTGCTTTGATTTTATCTGCTCGTTGGACTTGGGGCTAGCTTACGAACCTTTGCCTCCGATGGGACGAGCCCAACGGGGAGCGAACAGCATGTCTTTTTTGATTTTGCGCGGGGACGCTGAGCATTTTGGGCGGTGCCTGCGGCGAATTCGCAGGCGAAACTAGGCCCGGAGCTAGCGCTCGCCGGTTGACTAAAACCGGGGCTAACGCCCATCGGCTAATTTCTAGGCAACCCTAATCTTTGAGCTTGACTGACCACTAGAGCCTATTCCACTTTTGTCAGCACGATTCTACGCGAGTATGGGAGTTGATTCACGATCGCGGAGCGATCGGCCACATTGCCTTTACTGGCTGTTTCGCCGTTGTTGTATACTCAAGCAGCAATTCTTTGGCAAAAACAGCATTTGCAGTTCTTCCCGCTCGCTTTCTTTGCAGCGG
>JAYVBW010000687.1:0-1920 GCA_043750255.1 Pirellula sp. | reverse complement strand
TATCGACTTGCCATCGAATATGTCGCGTCGTCTTATCGAATCGCGAGAACGCTCAACGGACCGGAACGACATGCTCGTGATCAATGGTTGCGAGCGGCTCAATCTATTCCGCTGAATATCGCCGAGGGCAACGGCAAGCAAAGTCTCAAGGACAAGAACCGATTCTTCGAGATCGCTCGCGGCTCAGCTTTGGAATGCGCTGCGATTCACGATATACTTTTGTCGTTTGAGGCGACCGATTCCGAAGTGACTCGGCTCGGCAAAACCAATCTGAAACGAATCGTGTCGATGTTGACTCGATTGATCCAAC
This sequence comes from Pirellula sp., assembly GCA_043750255.1. Classification (GTDB taxonomy): domain Bacteria; phylum Planctomycetota; class Planctomycetia; order Pirellulales; family Pirellulaceae; genus JBKCUI01. The sequence goes on along the minus strand of JAYVBW010000687.1, from coordinate 1,610 downwards.
GTACCGAGTCGGTATCGGAGGGATTGATCGAGTACGATATCGAGTACCGCGATGCTGAGTACGAGTACGAGAAGAAGCACGAACAAACGGTTGCAGACGAAGGCCTCGATCGAGCGTTTTTGACTTGCGTTGAGTCATCTCCTCGGCCTCGCTGAACCGAGCCGTTCGTCCGTCAAGACACCGTACAAACTCCAGTACGATAGTTGATCCGAAGATCAACCATCGAAAGCAGAGCTGTGCCGATCAGCGGAAAGCTTCCCACGTTTTCGACGACCTGTACTGGAATCGATTGATCCAGCCAATCGACAACGCAATAGTAGCATCGCAGTCGCGTCGTGGTACCATCTGCAAGAATTGCATCAGTATCTGCGAGAACCTTTAGGCATAAACTTTCGATCTCCGATTTTGGCATGACCAGATAACCGTCGAATGCCGTATCTATCCATGCGTTAACGATCTGTCGCTTTGCTTTGGCATGAGATGCGATGTTCACCTCGACTATTGCCCTGTTTTCGTTGTCGATCCACGCTTTCAAGCTGATGCTGCTCCGATATGGAATGCCGCTTCGTGACCAATTCGAACTACAAAAGGTATATAGTCAGGCTCAGCTTCTCTCGCGGCCAATGCTGCCTCCAAAAAAGTTGGCCGTACATAATGGCGACGAGTGAAACTCACAATCGCAACGTACTGTCCTGGGTATTCTCGCTCCATCGACTCCTTTAGCTCCTTCTGGTAGATTAACTTAGCATCTTCTGTTGTCGTTGGCATGTTTACTCCACCTCCCAATTGAGACTCGAAACTCATCCACTACAATTGTGGACGAACAGAACGATGCAGCCAAGCCCTCGATCGATCGTTTTTGACTTGCGTGGAGTCTTCCGCTCGGGCTGGCTGATCGTCGGCGTTGATTTTAGTGTGCCCCGAATGACTCGTAAGCGTGCCGTGTGTAGGAGAGTGTCTTGTTCCCATGTCGATTGGAGGTTTGCACGATGCCTGAAGTCATAGATATTGCGCTGATTTGGCTTTATAACATTTTGGCCATTTGCATACCTTTGTCGCTGCTATTGGCGTTTTTCCAGTTCTTCGCGGCGATTGTCGGTTGGCGTTCTGAATTCCGGTATGTCCGTCTACGTAGATTTGGATTGCTTGTTGGGGCCGCCATAATAATTCCCTTCTTGCTGATGGTACTTTGGCGAGGAGTGCTACGACCATCAATGGGAAGCAAGTTACTAGCTTCGATCAACCGTCAACGTGCCGAGAAACTCATTGAAACCTCAGTTGTGCAGATTGGTGATATTGCTCCAGCACTTTCTTTAGAGACCGTCGACGGGGAGATTTTCTCGCTGCCCGCGACTGGTGACGTTGTTCTCATAAATTTCTTTGCCAGTTGGTGTGGTCCATGTCAGGTTGAGCTTCCTCATATCGAGAAAATCTGGGCTGAAAACAAACAAAATCCCCATTTCAAATTGATGGTAATCGGTCGGGAGGAATCGAAGAATTCGGTTCTGGATTACCGTAACAAGTATAGCTTCACGTTTCCTATCGCTGCCGATCCCGATCGCGCAGTCTACTCACGTTTTGCAACCGAATCTATTCCGCGTACATTGGTA
>JAYVBW010000686.1:0-1696 GCA_043750255.1 Pirellula sp. | reverse complement strand
GGAGTCGTTAACTACAAGGGAAAAGCCATTGGAAAGATCAGCGTCACGCTTACGCCAAGTGGGGGTGGCAAAGGGATGATCGCCGAAGGCACCTCCGACGAGAGTGGGAAATTCAAACTCCAAACGAAAGAACCTGGCGATGGTGCCATGGTCGGAAGTTACACGGTCGCCTTCAATTATGTTCCCGACGAGGTTCCAGAAATGCCTGGCTTTGCCGGAGCTGCGAAAATAGTGTCACCCATTCCCGAGAAGTACGGTGACGCAAGCAAGTCCGGTCACACTGCCACGGTGGATGCAGATAAGTCAAAAAACAACTTCACATTCGACCTGAAGTGAGGCCGGTTGCCCAAGCGAATCCTGAGCGTACGACCCGGTTTGCAAGACTAGAGCAAGCGAAAGAACGTTTGGGTCAAGGGAAATTGTACGCACCGGATTGCCTTTCAAAATTCGGTGTTCAAGCTCTTGATAGTGTATTAAGGCCGAGTGGCAGGGTGAAAACTACCAGTAAGCGGATGCTAAACGATTGGATTTTGCAACCCGATAATAGCAGGTTACAATAGTGCGGAAACCTTCAACACCCCTGAGGCAAAAATGCAGTCCAAAGATCAACCGGTCAGCGATTCAAATAGTCCGACCAAATCCAATTGGTGTGGAGATTGGCCCCCGAATTTTTTGCGTTTAATCTCGGGGGCAGTGTTTGCTGCTGGACTGGGCTACATTGTCTTAGCAACCATGCATCCGATTTTTGTTGTGCCAGTGGAGATTGCAACCTTTCCCGAGCAGTCGCCTCTCTGGCTTTACGAGAGACTGGAGAAGGCTAACTTCGATGTTGACGGCAAGAACTTTTCGATTGTGTTTGGGGTCATAGGGGCAATTTTCGGAGCGAGTTGCGTCTTATTTTCCTTTGGAGCAAGATCTGTTTACGCAATTATCATTGCTGTAGTGGGATCTGCAGCAATGGGCGTCGTGGGTGCAAACTTGAGCAATTGGATGTTCAATCATTTGCGTGCAACCAGTGGAAAGGACATGCTGATTATGGGTATCACGCTCGATGGCATGCGGCAAACGATTCTTGGATACTCGCTATTGTGGGGACTCATTGGGCTAGGTGTTGGATTTGGGATTGGGTCTGTCCGCGGTGTTGGCAAGTCACTGATCGCGGGAATTTCTGGACTCTGTGGGGGAGTTCTGGGCGCATTGCTTTACGTGGTCCTGACAGCCCAGTTCTCAATAGGCACCACGATGAACCGAGTCTTTCCTTCGGATAACACGAGTCAGGCAATTTGGTTGGTGCTGTTCACTGTAGTGATCGCAGTTTGTATCGCATTAGGTTCCGGAGAAAAACGGCGGAAGGGAGCCGCCTTGCCAATGCGTTAGCGCGTTTGCTGCAAAAAGGTGTCATGTTTCCTGCCCACTACTTTGTTGTATTGGTCGCATCGACTTGGTCGTTTAGCCAATGTGCATATTCGTTCGATGCTTTTAAAGAGAGGGCGAGAATCTCGGGCAGCTCGTACGGATGGTGTGCAGTCAGATAGTCAAGTAGTTGTGGAAGCCGTGATACCGTGGTTTTGCAACAGAGAGAGAATTCCTGATCTTGGTTTATGCTCCCTCGCCATCGATAGATACTCAAAATGGGTCCTGAGATTTGAACACAGGCTGCTAACCGTTGCTCGACTAAGGCAGCTGCGAATTCTTC
>JAYVBW010000685.1:0-2479 GCA_043750255.1 Pirellula sp. | reverse complement strand
GGTTTCGAGCATCGATGGAACTAGCCAGAGTAAGCTTTACAGGTTCGTCATTCGGCATATTTTCAACGTCCATTCGGCATATTTCTTGATGGCGCTCAGGAAAACGTTGAAAATACCAGTCGGCGATCGGAGTGGCAAAGAAATATGCGGAAGGATTTTAAGAAATATGCGGTCGTCGGCATACTATATGTTCGATTGTGTATACTGACCATCTCTCGAAGATAGTGTATCGAAGGTACGGAGACTCCCGAAATGCGTGGCCCCAGCGATGTCCCTCAACCAATCCCCTATCAGGGTAGCAAGCGACTGCTCGCGCCTGAAATTTTGCGATACTTCCCTCTGAAAATAGACCGCCTTGTTGAACCTTTTGCAGGTTCTGCGGCAATATCTATTGCCATTGCGGCACGTCGTCGCGCGAAATCGTTTTGGCTAAACGATGCCCACTCACCGCTGGTAGACCTCTGGCGGCAAATCATCGATAATCCGACATTGTTGGCGGATCGATACGAGAAACTTTGGCATGACCAGCTCGGTCGGGAACGCGATTTCTTCAACGAAGTTCGTGCTCGCTTCAACGAGACACACGAATCAGCCGACTTCTTTTATCTACTCGCACGGTGTGTTAAGGCTGCAATACGGTACAACGCAAAAGGTGAATTCAATAACACGCCAGATAATCGCAGAAAAGGTGCAAGACCGTCCGAGATGCGTGAACGAATTGAACGCGCTTCGACACTGCTTTCCGAAAAAACCGAGCTTTCGTCGATAGACTACCGAGAGGTTTTGGCGAAGTGCCGAAAGAAGGATTTGGTCTACATGGACCCTCCCTACCAAGGCGTTTGCGGGAATCGAGACCAAAGATATTTGCCAACAATATCTCATGCTGAATTCTGCGAATCGCTGGAGGTTCTGAACAAGAAGGGAATTATGTACGCAGTATCTTATGACGGTCGAACCGGCGAGAAAGTGTTTGGCGAGCCAATGCCGGATTCATTGTTTCTCCGTCACCTTGAACTTCATGCAGGTCGCTCAACGCAAGCTACGCTTCTGGGCAGGGATGATGTAACCTTCGAAGCTTTTTACTTGTCCCCGGCGCTGTCAGACGCAATCGACGCAGTGCCGAAGATTTCGCAACTAGCATTGTGGTAAGGATATCGAGTGGCGAAAAAACAAAAGCGGTCGCAGTCGGCAAATCTGCCTGATGCGTTTTTCGCGAAATTAAGATCAATTACTGCGAAACGCGCCAAGACCGTCATCGATCATATCCTTGAATTTGGATTTATCACGACAGAGGACTTGAGCACCAAATACGGCTACGATCACGCACCTCGTGCCGCAAGAGATGTTCGCGAGCAGGGCATACCGTTGGAGACATTCAAGGTGACTGCCGCCAATGGGCGAAAAATTGCAGCTTACCGATTTGGTGATCCCAGTAAGGTCAAGTTTGGCCGTGATGGGGGACGTACGGTTTGGCCTAAAGAGCTCAAAAAAAATCTCGCGACAGTCAACGGTGCAAAATGTGCTGTTTGCAACGCAGAGTATGAAACCCGATACCTGCAAATTGATCATCGCATCCCTTATCAAGTTGCTGGCGATCAAACTTCCAACATCGTCGAGAATGACTTTATGTTGGTTTGTGGTTCTTGTAATCGTGCAAAATCCTGGTCTTGCGAGCACTGTACAAACTGGATCGAAACACACGATTCGTCGATTTGTCGGCAATGTTATTGGGCCTCGCCGTTAGAATATGTACACGTTGCTTTACGTTTAATCCGACGGCTCGACTTAACGTGGTCCGAAACAGACGTAGAGCATTTTGAACGCCTGCAAGAACTTGCAAGCCTTGCCGAGGAAGAACTCCCCGAATTTGTGAAATCCGTCCTCCGCAAATCGGTCGAACGGGAATTTCCGTAACCAAGTAACAATCGAAATCGGGTAAGAGCGGCCATTGCTGACCGCTCTCCCCACACCACTAAAGAGTGTCCGTGGTCCTGCGCCGGGGTCAGCGACGCAGCGACGGTCAGGTTCGGGATTCGGGATTCAGTTCTAGTTTCTTTTCAATGGCCTTTTGATGGCGAACCGCTTCGATTGATTGTTCAATTCGCTTGGCACCTCGCCGTATTAAGTCTGAAGCGCTGTCCGGATGATTCAATCCAAATCGATCGGACAATTCTCGCAACGTTGCGGAAGTATAACGACGACACAAATAGGCTGCCATATCGCGACCGGCAGCACCGCTGCGAAATCCCACGTATTCATCTGCACTTACGGCGTACTGCGATGCTGTCGCTTCAAAAATCGAATCCACTGAAACGGGGTTGGCACGGCGGACACGCCGTCGGTGCAATACCGGGTCGTCACCTTCAGCCATCGATAAGACTCGTCTGAGAAAGTCCTCGCCGCCATAGACCCAATCACGAAGACGATCGATTCTCGGATCGACGGAATCGATCAATCCGTCTTTCACAAACCGGCGATA
>JAYVBW010000684.1:0-7275 GCA_043750255.1 Pirellula sp. | reverse complement strand
TATAAATCTGTAAGAACTTTTTCGGGGTAGAGTCGTTTCTCTAAGTCAGGAATACACATCATGAGATCTAGATCGCGTGCAAAGAGCTTTGCAAAAGCCTTTGCTTTGATATTGTCCACAGGGTTATCCGTGGGGATTGCCCCTAGTCTTTTAACTGCAGATGAGAGCATTCCAGCAATCGAAATGCCATCGGGTTCTGTTTTGAACCAGTTGTTTAGTAAGCAGTGGGTCTGTTTGGACAAGGACAACTCGATCAGCGGGAGTTTGGTCCAGTTGGCAGACAACGACAAATTGCCTTTGGCCGGGCTTCCCGTTGCACTGGTACGCGATGGTGAATTAGCCTATCAAACGACGGCCGACGAAACAGGTTCTTTCAAATTTGAAAACCTCAAGACAGGCTCTTATTCTTTGATCACACGGACCAATGAATCGATAGCAGCATTTTCACTTCAAGTGTTGGATTCGACCAATAATCATCTGAATAGTTCAGTCGAAGTGCGTGTTGTTCGACCAGCCGGGTTAAAAGTCAAAGAAATCCTTCGTTCTCAGATGGTTCCTACGTACCCAGTGCGATCGGATCTGCCAAGAGTCTCCACGGATCCGCTTGGTGATGCCCGCTCTTTTGGCATGTCTCATTTCGTCAAGTTGGATGCAAATGGAAGGTTGTCCGGCCAACTCGGTTCGGTCCCCCAGGCGGCTGACATGAGCGAGATGGTAGTTTACGTTCTTAAAAATGGTGAGGAAGTATCGAGAGCAAAAGCTGACAAGAGTGGAAAATTTAGCCTCGACGGGCTTCGACCAGGTGTTTATGGTTTCGTAGCTGCTGGCAGCTCTGGATTCGCTGCAACGTCGTTCCAATTGGTTGGCAGCGAGACCGCTTTGGTCGGTGCCGATGGAAGTCGATTTGTTTCGATCCATCGCCACGCATGCGGCCAAATGAATGTCGAAGTCGTTCAATGTTGCGAAGTAGCAGTTTGCGAACAACCAGTGCAAAATATCGTACAAATTCCGGTTGTCGATCCGTGTGCAGTTCCGGTTGATAAATGCGGAAGGCCTCCAACCTGCGGTTGTGGTGGTGGATTCGGTGGCGGCGGATACGGTGGTGGTGGCGGCGGTGGATTCGGTGGCGGTGGTCGCGGCGGCCTCGGTGGTTTGGGTGGAATTGCTGCAATCGCTGGCCTTGCAACAGTCGCGGCTATTGCCGCGTCAAACGATAACAACAATAATGCTCCTAATGTTGTCAGTCCAATTAAATAGTAATCTTTTTGCTCCAAATTGACTGAATAAGGCCATCGCTTAGTCCGATGGCCTTTTTTTTGATACACGTGGACCGCAATGCTAGGAACATTAGTTCAAACCAATACGAGCGACGGCGTTCGATTGCATGGTTTTTTGTCTGGGCCAACGCGGTCACATCATGCGTGGATCTTGGTACACGGTGTAAATAGTAATTTCTATAGCTCAAGCCTTCTTCTAGAACTTAGCCGGCAACTGTCCAGCGAAGATGCCGCAGTGCTTCTCATCAATACGCGAGGGCATGACATCTTGAGTTTCAATTCCGGACCAACGCCGATGCGTGTCGGTTCGCAAATCGAAAATATTTCTTCAAGCCAGCTCGATTTGGATGCTTGGTTTCAGTTCTTGATTCAAAAAGGGATTCAAAGCGTTTCGTTGTTAGGCCATAGCCTCGGCGCACTCAAGTGCCTGTTGTGGAGCCTCAAGAATAACGAGAGTCTGAGGGCTTTAGTGGCTGTGTCACCGCCGAGGCTTAATACAGAACTGCTGCTTAGCGATCCTGTCCGAGGAACCGTTTTTCTCAAGCATTTGCAAGAAGCCAACCAAAAGTGCGATGCAGGGCATCCCGATTCGGTAATGAAAGTTCGTTTCCCTTTACCAATGTGGGTTTGCGCCGCGACCTACAGAGACAAGTACGGTAGCGGAGAAAAATACGACTACCTAGCAATGGCAAATGAAATTTGCATACCGACGCTTTGGACGTTTGGGCAATTTGAAATTGAGGGTGTATCTGCGAATTTCAAGGATGCTGACATCGAATTGAAAAAACAATTTGCAATCCAATCCAAGGCCTCCGAAAAACATACGATTTGCGTTGTTTCCAATGCCGACCATTCCTATCGCGATGCGACGGCAGCGTTAGGCGAATGTATACGTAAATGGTCCAACCGGTTGTAGAGAATTTCGTATGGGCTGGGCGGTTTTCGAATTCTCCCGCTGTGAGCCCAAGCGACGAGATGGCAGGGGCTCTTGAGAAGCATGCGTTTTGCACGTCTTGAAATTCGGTTACAATGTTTCAGCCGATACCAGTTCCCGTTATCGAGCAGTCGTTCGATCACTCCAAGCCTCTTTCCGCACTAACCATTCCATGACCGTTTCAACACCTACTTGGTTGGCCACCAACGAGCAAACCATAAACGCAAAACAAGCCCTGGACCAACAAACGTATGAAACCGTGCAGTGGCACTTTCACGATTCGACGGGCTCCCCGTTTTGGTTAGCGAAAAAAGCGGAGTTTAAGTTCGATCCGCTCAAAGAAGTCAAGGTGTTCGATGACTTGAAGAAGTTCCCAGAGTTTGAAGACGAATGGCTTCGAGGCGGCCCGATTAACCGATGGATACCGAAGGGTTTACTCGGAAAGCCAACTTACGTATTTGAAACAGGCGGCACGACTGGGATACCCAAAAGTCGAATGGTAATCGATGACTTCAGAATCGATTACGAGCTTTTCAGTCACACGCTACCGGATGAGTATTTCCCAAAAGGATCGAACTGGCTGATGCTCGGCCCATCTGGTCCACGGCGACTTCGATTGGCCATTGAGCACCTTTGTCAATATCGCGGCGGTATCTGTTTTTGCATCGATTTGGATCCTCGCTGGGTGGTCAAACTTATTAAGAAAGGTTGGATGGAACATTTGGAGGAATATAAACGGCACTGCATTGATCAAGCGATCACTGTTTTGACTGCGAATCACGATATCAAATGCATGTTCACGACTCCAAAGTTACTCGAGTCGCTCGCAGCGGGTCTTGCTGAGAAAGACACGAGTATCCAGGAGATTGGAATTACTGGGATCTTCTCAGGTGGGACCGAGTTCACACCGCAATGGACTCGTTTCTGTGTTGAAGAACTACTCGGTGGCCCAGCCGAGGAAAGCGGCGTTTATATGACGCCCACCTATGGCAACACACTCATGGGTTTGGCGTGTTCAAGACCAGTGACGATCGATGACGGGTACACGATTGCTTACTATGCTCCGCAGCCTCGTGCTGTTGTTGAAGTTGTCGATTTCGACGACCACACCAAGGTTGTTGGATACGGCGAAACGGGGCGTGTTAAACTTTACACGATGACCAAAGAATTTTTCGTACCTGGTTTCCTCGAACGAGACGAAGGTGAACGTGAAATGCCCTACATGAAATATCCGTGGGATGGCGTAAGTGGCGTCAGACCGTATAGAGCCTTTGCGTCCTCGACGACAGTGGGCGTTTACTAGTTATACATCTGCAATCCTAGGCAAGTGTAATATCCAACCGTTCTTTGGAGTTTAATCTGTTGTGTTGACTATCAATCCGATCCGCTGGGGCAAGCAATACAAGTCACTTGATTTTCAAGAAGTCTTTCACTTTGACACAGGCGAGCCCATCGCGAGAATTGGCCAAGTCAATGGTGGCATGGTCGAAATGGACATGCGAAAGGCCGCCAATGCAAGGAAAGCCCTTCGGTCGATTCCAACACCTGAATTGATCGCGCGGTGCAAAAAAGCTGCTCATTTGTTCGAGCATGAGACGCTGCCGCTCGGTGACGGTCAGCAGTCGGTTGACGATTTTATCCATCAGCAATCGGCAAGTACGGGGCTACCCGAGCACATGTGTCGAAACAACATGCAAAAAAATTGTTTCGTTCTGAGCAATATCGACACCATTCTGGATTCATTGACTCGCGGTCTCGATCTCGAGATTTTTTCCCGAGGTTATGGCGAAGAGGGACGCAACGTGACGGTGAGTTTTCAATGCCAGACGCCTGTGCTAGGTGCCGTGCTTCCTAACAACTCGCCCGGCGTTCATACCCTGTGGCTTCCTGCAGTTCCGCTCCAAGTCGGGTTGGTTCTCAAACCCGGTTCTCAAGAACCTTGGACACCGTACCGAATGATCAGCGCCTACATTGAGGCAGGCATTCCTGCAGAAGCCTTTTGTTTGTATCCAGGCGGCCACGATGTCGGTTCGACCATTTTGAACAAATGTTCGCGCAGCATGATTTTCGGCAGTGCTCAAACAGTCGAACAGTATGCGGGCAATCCAAAAGTACAAGCACACGGTCCAGGATTTTCCAAGATTCTCATCGGCGATGATGTTATAGATCAATGGGAAGACTATCTCGACATGATGGTTGAAAGCGTGTTGAGCAATTCTGGTCGAAGCTGTATCAATTGTTCGGGTATTTGGGCCTCACGCCATACCAAGGCTATTGGCGAAGCGCTGGCTGCAAAAATGGGAGCGATTGAAATTCTGCCGCCGAGTAACCCCAAAGCGGCCCTCGCTGCGTTCACCAATCCTCAAATGGCAAAAGGGACATACGCCATGGTTCAGCAGGATATTGCCGAGGCAGGCGTCATCGACATGACAGCCTCGTATGGCGAACGGCTAGTAGAACGCGAAAGATCTGCGTATTTGCGGCCCATGGTCGTCACCGCCGACTCGCCACAACGAGGCGTTGCGATGAAGGAATACATGTTCCCTTTCGTTTCCGTAGTTCAATGCAGCCAAAAAGACATGATCAAGTCCATTGGTCCAACCCTGGTTGGCACGGCCCTAACCGCAGACGAAGCATGGATCGATGACCTGACCAATGCGACGCATATTGACCGATTGAATATCGGTCCAATGCCAACGAGTCGCTTGAATTGGTTACAGCCTCACGAAGGAAACTTGATTGACTTTCTTTTCCGTTCGAGGGCATATCAAGTGGTTCCCATGCGCGTGGCCCAATCGGTGTAGATTGCGAGTGGCACGGCGGTCCCCGCCACGAAGCCTAACAAAATAATAGCGCGCCGCAAAAGCTATTTGGATAGCCCCCTTAATTACGAATACTTTCCTGCCTTTGCCTTGCAGTCCACTACTTAGGGCAGGGAGAAACGTCTAAACGGCCAGTTCGCGTCAAGACGACTAAGTTAGGTCGTAGTCATAGACTGCTTATGGCTGGGCAAGTCGTAGTGGGTGTCAGGGGAGGGCAAATCTTGGGCAGCACCCAATAAAACATTGATCTTCCTCAGACCAGTACACGACTTTTGCATATCGATCAGCACCACTCATTTCTGGCTCTCCTCCACTGCGTATTTTAAGATTCGCTCCTGGTACTTCTTGGCATCTTCCCCCAGTTTTCCCGAAATCGTAACAAGATTCGGTACTTTCGGATGTGCAAAGTTCCGATGACTCCCTTTTCTGTCGCATTGGGTATCTATCTGTGGCATTGGGTATCTAATTGACTCGTTCAGGAGCTAAATCGCATGGACGCGAAAGAACTTCAGTTGAAACAAAAATTGGAATTCCATTTGAAAGCGGCAGCCCATTTGGCTTCTGCCATTCAGGGGATCGATAGTCGCGAGTCTACGCCTGGCGTAAAACGTTTGATAGTCATCGCGGCTGCTGGAACGAGATCCTTTAAGGGCGTTCGAAACTACTAGAACGATTGGCCGATTGCAAAACATCACCTAATACGATCGAAAGAATCTGCTTGGATGCTGGGACAGACCTACAAATCGCAGCCGACGAAGACTGGAAAGGCGTTCTAACGGGACAGTCAATCGTTCCTGAAGTTGCGATCGTGTCCTACGACCGTGGTCGAATTCGTACGCGAGAACCTAACAATGGCCTAGGTGTGCATAGGATGGCAAAGGCTGGACAATTCATGCTGGGCTCTTCCGTGACTACGTCGCGATTCTTGACTTCGTTCATGCTGTGTCCTACGTCTACCGCGTATCCATAGTGTGCTACGGCAAATGCGAAAAAGCATGGCAATCCTACACACATTGGATGAAAGCAGTTTGGCAAGGAAAGGTTGTGGCACGAGAAAATGGCTCACTGAAGCGAAATTTACCCTGTCTTTCAACCAAGCAGCCTAATTTTAATCGTACAGGTCGAGTAATATCATCCTACTCCCCGGTCTCGCTAAACGCCTGCAGGCTGGTAACGTGGTTCGGAAACCCCCACACACGTTGCGTAAATCACAAGTAAACTCTCAGTTAATGGGGATTTATCACAGATTAACTTGTTGACAGAGCGGTGATTCTTCCCTATATTGAAAACTGTTTCGAGCAACTGCACGAATCCAACGTATATTCTGTTTTTTTCTAAAAGTAATGAAGGTTAAAATGACACGTCATCGTAAGGGTTTCACGCTAGTTGAACTACTAGTCGTGATTGCCATCATTGGCATTTTGGTTGGTCTACTATTACCAGCCGTGCAAGCGGCACGCGAGGCAGCTCGCCGAATGAGCTGCGGCAACAATATGAAACAGCTTGCGCTGTCGTTTCATAACTACGAAAGCACACATAAAAAGGTACCTCGAACCGCCAGCCACATGGCTTGGTCGAGAACCCTGGGTGGTGTTGCGAACTCAAACTGGCACGGCTATTCTGCTCATACGATGATTCTTCCCTACATCGAACAAACTGCGATCTTTAACAACTTTCAGTTCATAGATAGCCATTATTCAACGGTCGCTATAGCACCCGTCACAATTGCCCCATTGACCAACGCCCGTCGAACGATACCAGCCTTTGTTTGTCCATCGGATCTTCCATATCCCTCTGCGGTCGAGTTGGGTTGGAACAACTACGGAGTGAGCGAAGGCTCAAACTCTGCCTACGGCAACTGGAATACAGTCCCAACCTTTACCGCTGCTGATCAAAACGGGTTTTTTAAGCGCGATCGCGAAACCGCGTTTGGCGAAGTAACTGACGGCTTGTCCAACACAATTATGATAGCCGAGTTCAATAAGGGAGATGCGAACGCTTCCCAATTCTCGGTTGTCAGCGGTGACTTTCCTGGCAATGTTCGATTCCCAAGCCCATGGACCAATCAGTTTCCGACGCAACCGATGTTGGAAGCGTATGGGCAAGCCTGTTTGACAGCCGGTGCAACGGCTCATAAAAGTACTGCGGGTTTTAGATGGTCTGCTCCCGGACAATACAACACGACCATCAATACAATCGCTCCGCCGAATTGGAGATTCCCAGCATGTATGACCGGCGGCGG